>DASYUT010000299.1 GCA_036000965.1 Actinomycetes bacterium | reverse complement strand
GCGCTCAAGGACGTGCGCCTGGCCCTGCAGGCCGCCGACGGCGACCGCTTCGCCGCCCTTGGGTGCCTGGCCGACCAATGGCAGCAGGCCGCCGATGCCGGGCTCGGCGACCAGGACCTCACCGTCGTCACACACGCGCTCGAGCGGCAGGGAGGACCGCCGTGACGTGACCCTGATCGGCGCCACGATGCTGGGCGAGCAGGCGGGTCCGACGCAGCTGGTCCGAGACGTCGCCCTCGCCGAGGAAGCCGGCTTGGACTTCGCGGTCAGCAGCGACCCCTGCGTCCCGTGGCTGGCTGTGCAGGGCCACGCTCCGGACGCGTGGGGCGTGCTCGGCGCGGCTGCCCAGGCGACCGACCAGCTTCCGCTGCTGACGGCTGCTGACCTATGTCACCTGCCCGATCGGTCGCGGTCACCCCGCCGTCGTGGCGCAGAAGGCCGCGACCATGCAGCTGCTGTCCGACGGGCGGTTCACCCTGGGGCTCGGCGCGGGCGAGCACCTGAACGAGCCCATCGTCGGCGGAGGGTGGCCCCTTGCCGGCCTGCGCACCAGCTGCTCGCGGGAGGCGGTGGCGCTCCTCCGGGCCCTGTGGGCGGGCGCCACGGTGACCTCTCGGGGCGAGCAGTTCGACGTGGAGTCCGCGACGGTCTGGGACCTGCCCGACACCGCCCCGCCGGTCGGGATCGCGGTCTCGGGGCCGGGAAGCTGCCGCCTGGCGGGACGGCACGCCGACGCCATGATCGCCACCGAGCCCCGCGCCGAGCTCGGCCGGATGTTCGACCACGCGGGAGGCTCCGGGAAGCCGCGCATCGGCCAGATCGCCTTGTCGGACGACCCGAGCGGCAGACCGCGGTCAAGCGGGCGATGGAGCAGTTCCGCTGGTTCACCGGCGGCTGGGGCGTCAACGCCGAGCTCCCGGTCCCGGCGTCGTTTGAGGTGGCGTCCAGGACGGTGCGCGAGCAGGACGTGGCCGCGCAGATGCCGTGCGGTCCCGACGTCGGGCGGCACGTCGCCGGGATCCGCCAGTTCGAGGCGGCAGGGTTCACCCACGTCGCGTTGGTCCAAGTCGGCGCAGACACCCAACAGACACCTAACAGACACCCAAGAACCATGCATCACCTGGGCGGCAACGCACCTGCTGCCCACCCTCCGAACGTCCTGACCGGGCTCACGAATCATGTGTTCCGACCGTCACTCCCATCAGCAGCCCGCGACGCGCTGCTGGTGCTGCTTGCCGGCGCGGCCGCACGGTTCCACCCACTGTGCTGCCCTGATGACGCTGGCGGGGGGATAGCCGGGCTCGGCAGCGTTCGAAACCACACGGCCCTGTCACGCGGTTGCCAGTGCGGCCGCCCGGTCTGCCGCCCGGAGAACAGGCATCCACCGAGGAACGTGCCTTCCAGTGAGCGGTAGCCGTAGTGGGGGAGGCATGGCGGATCGCTGTGGGTTCTGCGCCGGCGCCGGCGGTCCGCTCACTCGGGTCGAGGGCCTGTTCACCGTGCAGATGTGCCTGGCCTGCCTGGCTCGACGATCACATGGGCGGGGGCCATACCCGGACCTGTCCGATGCTGAGATGCGGGCCGGCTTGGACTTGTTGCCGACCTGGGTGCTACAGCAAGAAGGCGGCTGCCTTCTCTGCACCAACCACCGCCTCGTCGCCGAGATGGGCGAGCGGCTCGCCCGCAGCGAGCCGGTAGCGCGGATGTACCAAGCAGTCGGGCTCGCCTGGCTTGAACGCCAAGCACGATCGCCGAGGAGATCATCGTCGCCCGTCAGACCGAACAGGCTCGCCGGCCCTAGCGGTCGTCGCGGCAGCCGCAGCGAGACGCAGGCCATGCCCGTCGACCTGGCAATCGTGGCACAAATCGGAAGAGTGGCGGACCGTTGCGCTAAAGGGGACCAGAGGGCCGATCTCGAAAAACCTGCGGCGCGCCGTCGCAAGAAGCCATCCACCAGCCATTCTCTCACCGAGCCTGTCCGTTGCCGACCTCCACACGCTGTCTGGCGGGGCCTGGGCCCGGCCGGCGTCCGCGTGGTTGTGAGGTGGGGTGGTCGATGAAGCGGGCGGCGCGCTGTTGGATGTGCCGCTGGTGGCGTTGCTGCTTGGTTGGCCGCGGCCGGCGGGGGTGGGCCTGGACGGCGTAGAAGCGGCGCTTGGCGATCTCGACGAGCAGCAGGTAGGTGGCGATCATCCCAAGCAGGATCAGGAAGAAGCTGACGGGCAGGGTGGCGAAGCCGAGGAAGCCGGCGAGCGGGGTGAACGGCAGGACCGCGCCGATGAGCGCGCACATGACGGGTGCGACGAGCATCGGCACGCTCGGGCGGCTGTGGAAGAACGGGACCCGCCGGGTGCGGATGACGAACACCACCAGGGTCTGGGTGGCGAGGGACTCGACGAACCAGCCGCTGCGGAACTCGCTGTGGCTGGCGTGCAGGACCCGCAGCATCACGAAGAAGGTCAGGAAGTCGAAGATCGAGCTGACGGGGCCGAACACGATCATGAACCGTCGCACGAAGCCGATGTCCCAGGCGGCAGGTCGGGCGAGCGTCTCGGGGTCGACCCGGTCGGTGGGGATGGCGAGCTGGCCGGTGTCGTAGAGCAGGTTGTTGAGCAGGATCTGGGAGGGCAGCATCGGCAGGAACGACAGGAACAGCGAGGCCCCGGCAGCGCTGAACATGTTGCCGAAGTTCGATGAGGTCGCCATCAGCACGTACTTGAGGGTGTTGGCGAAGATCCGCCGGCCCTCCATCACGCCGTCGGCGAGCACGCCGAGGTCCTTGTCCAGCAGCACGATGTCGGCGGCGTCCTTGGCGACGTCGGTGGCCGACTCGACCGAGATGCCGACGTCGGCGGTGTGGAGGGCGACCGCGTCGTTGACGCCGTCGCCAAGGAAGGCGACGTCGACGCCGGTGCGGCGGGCGACCCTGATGATCCTGGACTTCTGATCGGGGCTGACCCGGGCGAACACGGTGGTGTGCGGGATCGCGGCGGCGAGGTCGTCGTCGTCGAGTCGGTCCAGCTCGGCGCCGGTGTGGACCTGCTCGACGTCCAAGCCGATGTCGCGGCAGACCGTGCTCGCGACGGTGCCGTTGTCGCCGGTGATGACCTTGACGGCCACGCCGAGACCGCCCAGCTTGGCGATCGACCGGCCGGCGTCGGCTTTGGGGCGGTCGATGAAGGTGAGGAAGCCGGCCAGGTGCAGACCGTGCTCGTCGGCCGGGTCCGGCGTGGCCAGCCCGGGCGCGTCGCGGGTGGCGACGGCGACGACGCGGGTGCCGTCGGCGAACAGCCGCGCCACGGTCGCCTGCGCGTCGGCTGGGACCTCGGCGCAGCGGGCGAGGACGGCCTCGGGTGCGCCCTTGGTGACCAGCAGCGTCGTGGCGGCGGGGGTGCGGACGGCCACTGAGGCGAGCTGGCGGTCGTGGTCGAACGGGGCGAACCCCAGGCGCTGGTAGGCGCGGGGTCCGCCAGCCGCATCGGCGGCCAGGGGCTGGGCGGCGGGCGCGGACCACAGCGCCTGGTCGAGCGCGTTGCCGCCGACCGGGCCTTGGGCGGTGATCGTCGCCTCGTTGCAGACCAGGCCGAGCAGCAGCGGCCACCTCGCCGGCTGGCCGGCCGGGTCGAGGGCCTGGTCGAAGGTGATCGCTCCCTCGGTGAGGGTGCCGGTCTTGTCGGTGAACAGGACCTCGATGTTGCCGAGGTCCTCGATGGTGACCAGCCGCTTGACCAGCACCCGGCGGCGGGCCAGCTGGCGCGACCCGGTCGACAGGCTGACGCTGACGATCGCCGGGAGTAGCTGCGGGGTGATACCGATCGCGATCGCCAGGGAGAACAGCAGCGCGTCCAGCAGCGGACGGGAAAGGGCGACGTTGATGACGAAGATCGAGGTCGTCAGCACCGCGGCGATCTCCACCAGCAGCTTGGAGAAGCCACGCAACCCGGCCTGGAACGCGGTCTCGGCCTGGCGCTCGCTGAGCCCGACGGCGATCTTGCCGAACGCGGTGGAGGAGCCGGTGGCCACCACCACCCCGCGCCCGGCGCCCTGGTGGACCACGGTGCCCATGAACGCGCATGCGGGCAGGTCGACCGTGGAGTCGCCCGCCGCGACCGCTGCCGCCGACTTGACCGCCGGCATGGGCTCGCCGGTGAGGACGGCCTCGTCGCACTCCAGTTGGTTGGCCTCAAGCAGCCGCAGGTCGGCGGGGACCACGTCGCCCACCCGCAGGGCCACCACATCGCCGGGCACCAGGTCGCGCACGTCCAGGCGCTGCTGGCTGCCGTCGCGCCAGACCAGGGCCTGGTGGCGGATGTTGGCGTGCAGCGCGGCGACCGCCAGCTCGGAGCGGTACTCGTTGATGAAGCCCAGCCCCACGCTCAAGACGACGATCGCGGCGATGATGGCCCCATCGGTGGGGTCGCCGGTGGCGGCGGAGACGCCTGCCGCGGCAAACAACAGGATGAGCAGCGGGTTGCGGAGCTGGCGGCCCAGGACCCCAAGGGCGGTCACCTTGTGGGTGGCCAGCACGTTGCGGCCGACGGTGGCTAGCCGGCTGGCGGCCTGGTCGTAGGTGAGGCCGGTCTGGGTGCTCCCCAGCTCCTGGAGCACCGCGCTCACCGGGTGACGGGCAGCGGCCGCAAGGTCGAGCGGCGGCCGCTGTGACCACGCAGGCGGTGCAGGCGGGGCGACCTCGCTCACGGCTTGCTCCCCGTCACGCGGCGGCCCCAGCGATCGTCAGGCCAGGCAGGCCAGCCTCGTAGGCCTGGGACAGCTCGATCTCGTCCTCCTTGGTCAGCAGCGGATGCCGCCCAACCTCATCCAGGTATAGCCGGAAGGCGGGATCTTGGCCAGGAGCGACGTTCCGCACCCTCGCCGCCATGCGCGGGAAGTCCGTCCCCGCCAACGTCGACGCCCCGTCGAGGTCGTCACCAAGGAGAGCGTCGCGCGCGCAGGCCAACTTCCCACGGCCGGTGGAGCCCTTCGACGACCCGCTGGCCCCGCTGCTGAAGGGCTGAGCCCGGGCCCGCCAGCGGGCCAGTCAAGGGGGCCGCTGGCTCGGGGAGCAGGGTGGATGCGTTCGTGCTCGCTTGGTCGGTCTGCTTGTCTCGGCGGGGCAGGTGGGCAGACGGCGCCCGGCGGCAAGCTGCCGGCGTCGTGGCGGGTGCGTGATCATCGCCACCAGGGGGATTGGGCGGCGGCGGCCACCGCGGCGAGGGATTGGGCCAGCTGGCCGCCGAGGCGGGCGATCTCCCCACTCCAGAACCAGGCGGTGGCCAGGGCGATGGCGGTTGGACCGAGCGGGGAGCCCGGCGCGCCCCGCCATGCTCGCAGGCACCCGACGACGGCGTCGCGGGTGTCGACGGCGGCCTGGACGCGCGGGGCAGGCGGAGCGCGGCGTTCCTGGAGCTGCCGGGCGAATCCGGTGAAGACCCCCACCGCCGCCGCCGCGTCCCGGCGGACCCGCTCGGCGCACTGCTGGCACCCGTCGGTGCGGTAGCCGAGCAGGCCCATCAACTCCATCGCGTCCGCGGCGAACAGGACGTCGTTTCCGGCGGCGGCGACCCGTGCCCATGTCACCGCTGGCAGCGTTTTTGACCCCCGCTCGGTGAGGAACGCCTCGAACGCCGCTGCGGCCCGGTCCACCTCGGTCCCAGCCGCGCGCCGGCTGCCGTCGACCTGGCGCTGGTTGCCGTCGCCCAGCAGGTAGCCGAACGCGGCGTCAAGGCAGGCGGCGTCGGCGCGGTACAGGGCGGCGAGCGCGGAGCGGAGCTGGCCCCTGGCGCCTCGCGGCCACAGCAGCACCGCGACCACCAGGCTCACCCCGACCCCGAGGGCAATGTCCTCCAGCCGGACCAGCCCGAGCCGCCAGCCTTGCGGCTGGATGAGGTCGAACAGCACGACCACGAACAGCGTGAACGCCGCCTGGCCGACCAGGAACGAGACGGCGGTCGGCACGTAGGCGGCAAGGAACGCGACGATCGGCAGCGTGACCCACAACCCCGCGGCGGTGGTGCCGATGGCGAGCGTGAGGCCGGCCGCGATCACGAACCCGACGACCGTGCCGAGGATGGCAAGCAGGGCCGTCCTGCCCGTGCCCAGCGCGTTGGAGCGCAGCACCGACAGGGTCCCTAGCACCACCCAGAAGCTGTGCTCCACGCGGGTGATCCTGGTGAGCAGGACCGCCAGCCCAAGCGCCAGCGCGGCCCGCAGGCTGTTGCGGAACCAGACGCTGGTCGGACGCAGGTGGATCCGGAACGTGGCGGCCACGCGACCAAGCCAGGGCCCGGCGCCGGCGCGAGGCGCGGGCCAGTGCGGCAGCGGCGATGGCGGGTCGTGACCGTCTGGCTCGCTGTGACGGTGGCGATCGTCGTGTTCGTCGTCTCCTACGGCACCTGGGACTGGCTGGGGCCCGGCGTCGGGTCCGGCAGCGCTCAGGGCCCCGAGCCGATCGCCCGCCCCGCCGGGGAGCCGCTCGAGGTCCAGGTGATCGCGCAGCAGTGGCAGTTCACCTTCCGCTGGCCCTCCTACGGAGGCATCAAGACGCAGCAGCTGGTGATCCCCGTCGGCCGGTACATCGAGTTCCATGTGACGTCCCTGGATGTGATCCACTCGTTTTGGGCGGTGGGGCTGGGGGTCAAGGCGGACGCCGTCCCGGGCGCGGACAACGTCGTGTACGCCCGCCCCGAACGCACCGGGCCGTTCCACCTCCGGTGCGCCGAGCTTTGCGGCCTCTGGCATGGACAGATGTACCAGCTGACCCCGAGGGTCGCGACGCAGGCGGAGTTCGAATCCTGGATCGCGCGGCAGCAGCGGCAGTACGCCGACATCGTGCGGTACCTACCGCCGTACTCCCACGTCTACGACCCCGCGCCGCAGTACCGCGCCGGCTGATCGAGGAGAGGAGGAGGGTGGACACTGCCGTTCCCACCACGACCGAGCCGCGCGCCGGTTGGAGGTCGCTGTTGGGCCACGGTGTGGTGACCGGACTGGTGTTCGCGGCGGTTGGATTCGCGGTCGGCGCCTGGCTCGGACGCGTCATCGCCCGCGACTGGGCCGGGGTGAGCGGGACCGACCAGAACGATCCGGCCCTGGTCCTCGGATATGCCTTCGCGGTGGTGGGGTGGCTGGGAGGTCTGGGGTTCTTCCGCTACCCGTCCTACCGGCTGCGCGGCGAGGAGCCGAGCGCCTACGCGGAGGAGCGGTCAGGCGAGGGGGTCCGCGTCGGCCGCCGTGGTCGGCGGTTTCGGGAACTTCCTGGTCCCACTGATGATCGGGGCGAGGCGCACAGCGTTCCCCCGGATCCAGGCGCTGGCGTTCTGGCTCATCCCCTTCGCGGCGCTGATCTTGCTCTCGTCCATCATCGTGGGCGGGTTCCCGTCCGGCTGGACCGGGTACGCCACGCCGTTCGACCTGCAGCGCGTCGCGCGGGTCATCTGTTCCATCCACGAGAAGGCGCAGTGAACCTCTCTGCGATCGCGCGGACCGAGCCGTTCCGGATGCGAGCTCTCGACTTCGTGGCGTTCACGAAGCCCCAGATCATGTCTCTGCTCCTCCTCACCCCGGCCGCGGGCGCGTTCGCCGCGACGGGCGGGTCCCTCCTGCTGCAACCCTTGCGGCCATTCTCGCTGGCGGCGCGTTCCTCCGGGCCCAGGCCAAGGGTGTGCTGGCGGTGGACACCTTCACCGTGGACACGGTGTTGCTGAAGCGGCTGTACGTGCTGGTTGTGATCGAGGTGGCCTGTGGGGTGCGCAAAGGGCATTCATGCAGCTCGCCGGTATTCGTGGAGCAGACCGCCGAGCAGATCGCGTCGACAAACCCTTGCGCGGCTGATCCTCGCCGACAACCGCCAGCCCAGTAGGTCGGTCCAGTGCCGCAAGCCCGAGCGCCCGATGCGGACGATGCCGGTTGTAGTGTTCGACATAGACCCGTAGGACCTGCTCCAAGTGGCCTCGTCCTACGATCAGGAGCCAGTCCAGGCACTCGGCGCGGACTGTCCGGACCCATCGTTCCGCGTACGCGTTCGCCCTGGGCGCCTGCACCGGCGTCACCAGTACCTCGCCACCTTCCGAGCACAACACGTCGTCGAAGCTGCGGCAGAACTTCGCGTCCCGGGTCACGGAACAGGATGCGTACCCGTCGCCCTCGCTCCTCCAGCACCAGCAGCAGGTTGCGGGCCTGCTGGGTAACCCAGCGGCTGTCCGGGTTGGCCGCCTCGACCTGGGCCCAGCACGCCCGCGTGGTCGAGCAACTCCAGCAGCGCTTCCGGGAGGCAGCCGAGCTGCCAGCCGATGCGGCCGGCGACCTGCCGGCGTTCACGGCGTTTCCTAACAACGTGCGCGGATAGGCGCGGAGGATGCGGGACCTGCTGGTTGGCGCCGAGGTCGTCGCCGGCGCACATCCGGCCCAGCCGAGGGAGGAGCCGCCGTTACTGACCAGTGTGTGTCTGGTCATCCACTCGTCAGCGTCACCGATCACCCACTCCACCAGGTTGGCGGTGTCCTGCGTGCGTCGTTGCTGGCCGCCGACCAACCCCAAAGCCGCACCCGACCTCCGAGCGGCTCTGGCAGCACGCGACCGTTACTCGGTACCGGGCCTGCCACCGCCTGCACCTCCTGCCGCTAGCGGGTAGGCCAGGAGTCCCGCTGGCCGGAACCCAGCTTGGGGGCTTGCCGTGATGACACGAGACCGCTGGCGCGGCATCGTCGTCGTCAAGGTCAACTCGTCAGAGTGCCCACCAGGACATGGTGGGGACGACAGGGACGGGGCCTGGCCTCCGGCGTCTCCCGCGCCTTCCTGGTGGCGGCCGGGGCCATGCCGCTCGCCCTGGTCATCACGATCGTGGCGATCGGGGTGCGGCGCGCCGAGCTCACCGGCATCATCAACCGAACAGGAATCCAAACAGACCGATAGCAAGCACTCACTGGCCACATGGAAGGAAACATGAAACTCACGATCATCGCAGCGACCGGGGGAGTCGGCCGGGAACTTCTTGAGCAGGCCGTCGCCGCGGGTCACGACGTCACCGCAGTGGTACGCAATCCAGGCAAGCTCTCCCGGGAGGTGCGCGCCGTCACCACCGACCTGACCGCGCCTGATCCGGCGGCGCTGGAGTCCGCGGTCGCCGGATCAGATGCCGTGCTCTCCGGCCTTGGCCCGCACTCGAATTCCGACGCGGGCGTCGCCTCGCGGGGCACGCGCGC
The DNA here is from genome assembly GCA_036000965.1 of Actinomycetes bacterium. Classification (NCBI taxonomy): domain Bacteria; kingdom Bacillati; phylum Actinomycetota; class Actinomycetes; species Actinomycetes bacterium. The sequence continues at coordinate 1,724 of DASYUT010000299.1, read as the reverse complement.
CATCGTCGCGGCAATGCGCGCCACGGGCGTCCGGCGCATCGTCGTGGTCAGCGCCGCGCCGGTCTCCACCGTGGCGTCGCCCGGCCGCCCCAACCCGCCGAAACACGACCCTGGTGATGGATTCTTCATGCGGCACCTGTTCAGCCAGCTCGCAAGCGCCAGGTTCGGCAAGGTGTATGCCGATCTCGCGCTGATGGAGGACATCCTTGCCGGCAGCGGCCTGGACTGGACCGTCGTGCGGCCGCCACAGCTGACCGACAAGCCACCGACCGGCACCTACCGGACGGCGTACGGGCAGAACATCCGGGGCGGCTGGTCCGTTCCCCGCGCTGACGTCGCCCACCTCATGCTCCGCGTGCTCGGTCAGCCGGAGACGATCCACCAAATCATCGGAATCGCCAGTTAGGACGTGAGCGGATAGGCGGCTACTTCGGTGACCAGCGGTCGCGCCAGACGATGAGCTTGCCGACGATCAAGATGACGGCGGTGCCGGGTGCCCACGGCCGCGGATGAAAACGCGGGCGTCCGTAGCCGGCCGTATCGAAGTCCGCGGGCAGCCGGGCGGCGACTCGCGGATGAGATGACCAGACCGCCCGGCCGCGTCAGTTCCGGGCGTCAACTGAGAGGATGACGATGAGCCAGATCGAGCTGTCCGCCGGGACGATCGAATACGAGGACACCGGCGGCGACGGTCCGACGCTTGTGCTGCTGCACGGGCTCCTGATGGATGCCTCCCTCTGGGACGACGTGATCGCCGACCTCTCCGGCGATCACAGATGCGTGGTGCCGACGCTACCGCTGGGGGCGCACCGCCACGCGATGCGCGCCGACGCGGACCTGTCGCTGCGCGGGATCGCGCGGCTCGTCGCTGAGCTCCTCGACCGCCTCCACCTGCGCGACGTCACCGTCGTCGGCAACGACACCGGCGGGGCGCTCGTTCAGCTGATGATCTGCGACGACACCGCTCGCGTCAGCCGGATCGTTCTCGCCTCCTGCGACGCGTTCGACAACTTCCCGCCGGGCCTGACCGGGAAGACGCTGGTGCTGACCGGCAAGCTGCCGCCCGCATTGTTCGGCCTGTTCATGCAGCAGATGCGCCTGCGTCCGCTCCGGCGACTCCCGATCGCATTCGGATGGCTGACGAAGCGAGGGGACACCGCCACTGCCCCCTGGATGAAACCGGTCCTGCAGCAGCGCGACATCCGTCACGACACCGTCCGAGTCCTGCGCGCGGCCGCGGCGGACAAGCACCTCATGCTCGACGCCGCGAAATGCCTGCCGAGCTTTGATCGCCCCGCCCTCATCGTCTGGGCGAGCCAAGACCGCGTCATGCCGCTCGAGCACGGACGGCGCCTCGCCGAAGTCCTCCCACAAGGACGGCTGGTCGAGGTAGCGGACAGCTACACGCTCATTCCTCTGGATCAGCCAATCGGGCTCGCTCGAATCGTCCGCGATTTCACCCGCGAGTCGGACAGTTCTCCGCACTGAACGACGGCCGAGATCGGCCTTGCTGCAGTCGGTCCTCCCCGGTTCCGGCTCGGTCCGCTCTCATCAAGACAGCGGACCCTCGCGTCCTACAACTGTCCGGTGTCCCCGAACGAGCGCAACGTCCGGTTCGCGTAGCCCGAAACGCGCTCACCACCGCTGGCGGTTGCGTCCAAAAGTGCCGGGAGCTGACGCGACTCGCTTCGGTCGCGTGAGAACGCCGATATCGACGGAGATCC
>DASYUT010000298.1 GCA_036000965.1 Actinomycetes bacterium | reverse complement strand
CGGCCTCGTCGATGCCGTTGGGGATGACCGTCACGGCCGCCGGGTCGACGCCGTAGGCCCGGAAGTGGGCCCGCTCGTCGCCGGTGATCGCCACGTGCCCGCTCGCGCGCCGGACCAGCCTGGTGCCACCCAGCGCGTTGTACAGGCGCTTGATGCCCCGGGAGCGCCCGAAGCGGGGCAGCGCCCCCGCCGGGCAGATCACGTACGGCTTGCCGAGCCGGCGCGCGTACCAGCCGGCGAGCAGGTTCAGCAGCGTCCAGTGCGAGATCAGGTGGACGACGTCGGCGCGCCGCACCACCTCCCCCACCTGCCTGGGCGAGCAGCGGGGGATGTAGAAGCGCTCCACCAGGCAGGGCAGGGCGACCACGTCCGCCTCGGGCAGCTCCGCGGTCCGCGCCCTGGTCCGCCCGAGGTCGGTGACCAGCACCTCACATTCGGCCCCGGCCCTGGCCAGGGCGCGCACGAGCTGGAAGGTCCGCTCGGCGGTGCCGCCGCCGGTGACCGGGTCGAGGGACATGTTGACGCTGAGCACCCGCACGCGCGGCTACCGCCCTTGCCATTCGACGGCGGCCACGACCCGCCGCACCTCGTCGAGCAGGGGGACGGCGTCGGTGTACCCGGCCGACCGGAGCGCCTCGGAGGAGAACGTGCGCCGTACCCGCAGCGGCCGCCCGGTCGCCGCCGCGAGCCCTCGCACGGCCCAGTCCGGCACGGGCACACCAGGCAGCGGCCGCCGCCCGGCGATGCGCCGCACCACGTCCTGCATGGCCGCGTAGCCCGCGTTCTCGGGCCGGTGGTCCTCGGCCACGATGTAGCACTCCCGGTGCTCGCGCGGCGGCCGGTCGAGCACGAACGAGATCGCCGCGACGACGTTGGAGACGGCGACGAAGTTGACGGAGTGGTCGCGCCGCAGGCTCTTCTTCAGGACCCCCACGGCCGGGCGGTGGAGCGCGTCGCGGGCCAGCGGGAGCAGCCCGAGGCCGCCGGGGCCGACCACCGTGCTGGGGCGGAGCACGGTCAGGGGGAGGTCGTCGCGCAGCTTCTCGCGCCAGAGCAGCTCGCAGGCGAGCTTGGTGCGCGCGTACTTGGAGTCCGGGCGGCAGGGGCTGGCCTCGTCGAGGTGCCCGGTCGCGCGCAGCCCGTAGACCGACACCGTGCTGAGCACGACCACCCTGGCCACGCCAGGGCAGGCGTTGACCGCGTCGAGCAGGTGCTGGTTGTGGCGGACGTTGGCCGGCCCGGACGCGTGCGACCAGGCCAGGTGGCACAGGACCGTCCCGTCGGGCAGGCCGGCGAGCGACACCGGCTCGGCCAGGTCCACGGGCAGCCACCCCTCCCCCGCCGCCAGGTCGGGCTCGCTCCGCCCGAGCAGCCACACGGGCCGGCCGGCGAGAACCGGGCGCAGGTGGCGGCCGATGAACCCGCTCCCCCCGGTCACCGCCACGGCGGGGACCTGGCCGCCGAGGGTGCTCACCGGAGAACCCGCCTCAGGGCCCCAGGCCCCTCCGGGTTCACGGGTCGTCCCGGTCCCGGCCGCGGTCGCCGAACCGCAGGTGGTGGGAGAGCCCGGTGGCCAGCAACTTGACGGTCCGGGGGGTGAGGTTGCGGGGGTGCAGGGCGAGCGCCCGCCAGGTGCAGCCCAGGCCGCGCGCGTACCGGTCGCTCTTGAGGTGCGAGCGGGCCGCGACCAGGTAGGCGTTGCTGAGCGCCTCGCGCCGGGCCGGGCGGAGCGCGGCCGGGACCGCCTGGCTCCGGAAGTACCCGGTGGTGATGGCCAGGTACTCCTCGGAGGCCGGCTTGCTGTCGGCCGCGAACGACAGCGAGCCGTCGTGGACGCGGAACCGTGCCAGCACCTCGGGCACCCTGGTGAAGCGGCCGTGGAGCCCGAGCCGCAGCCAGAAGTCGTAGTCGGGCGCCATCCGGAAGCGGCTGTCCCACGGACCGGCCGCCTCGAGCGCCGAGCGCCGGAACAGGGCGCCCGGCCCGGGCGGGCAGGCGAAGCGCACGACCATCTCGCGGTAGTCGAAGTCGGGCGCCCGCACCTGGCGGATGGGCCGGGAGCTCCGGTCGATCAGCTCGTAGTCGGGGTAGGCGAGCACCGCGCCGGGGTCGGCGGCCAGCCGGGCGACGAGCGTGCCGACCGCGTCGGGCAGGAGCACGTCGTCGGCCGAGAGGTACCCGAGGATCGACCCTCGCGCCTTGGCCCACCCCTTGTTGAGCGTTGCCGACTGGCCCATGTTGGGGTGGGTGTCCCAGAGGCACCGCCCGGTGTAGCGCTCGAGCACCTCCACGGTGCCGTCGTGGGACCCGTCGTCGAGCACCAGCAGCTCGACGTCCCGGTAGCGCTGCCCGAGCACGCTCTCGATCGCCTCGGCCAGGTAGCTCGCATGGTTGTAGGCCGGGATGACGATCGAGACCAGCGGCCCGGGGCTCAGTGCCACCGCGCCACCTCGGCCGGCTCGTGCGCTGGCGGCACGCGCCTGGCCGCCCAGCCGGGCGGCTTGCGGGCGACCAGCAGCCAGCTGTCCTTGAGGCCCTGGAACGGCGCGGTGGCGGCCTGGTAGGCGAGCCGGAGCCTGGGCGGCAGCTTGTGGAACATGTGGTGGCAGCCGCGCAGGGTGACGACCTGGAGGCCGAGGAACCGGGCCAGCCGGGCGAGGTCGTCGCGGCTGTACTCGCGCACGTGGCCCCGCCACGGCCCCCGGCTCCAGTAGTACGCGGCGAAGGGGGGCAGGTTCGTCCTGCCCCGCAGCACGTCCAGGCGCTTGCGCACCGCGACCGCGTTGGGCACGGTGACCAGCAGCAGCCCGCCCGGCCCGACCAGGCCGAGCAGGTCGTTCAGCAGCTCCCTGGGCGAGTCGTGGAGGTGCTCGAGCACGTCGTTGAGCATCACCATGTCGAACCGCTCGCCCTGGAACGGCGTCTCGCCGGGGCCGGCGGGCCGGAAGTCGACGCCCGTCGCGGCCGCGAACGCCTGGATCTTCTCCCGGTGGCCGGCCACGCCGTGCCAGTCGTCGCCGAGGTCGTCGGTTGCCGAGCAGGAGTAGCCGAGCAGCGACAGAACCGCGGTCTTGTCGCACGGACCGGAGCCGAAGTCGAGGATGCGGGCGCCCGGCGGCAGGTGGCCGGTGACCGCCGCCGCGATGGCGCGGTAGGCGTCCTCCTGGGCGCTAGTGTAGCCGTCGAAGGGGAACGTACGGCGGACCGCCTCGATCGCCTCGCCAACGTCCATGTCGTCCTCCCGGTGTCAGGCGGCCGCGGGACCGCCTGGAGCGCGCAAGGCCCCGTTGCGGTACTCGGCGACCATGGCAGGCAGCGCGGCCTCCAGCGTCTGGGTGGGCCGCCAGCCGAGCTCCCGGGCGATCTTGGCGGCGCTGAACCAGGCCGAGCCGGTGAGCCGCTCGAGGGCGGCCGAGTCGAACACGAACCGCCTGCCCCTGGCCCGGCCAGCCAGGTCCCCGGCCCGAGCCAGGCCGGCCAGGCACCAGCGGGGCACGGTGACCGCGCCGGGCTCCCGCCCCAGGGCCCGCACCATGGCGACGTACATGCCCCGGGTCGAGTAGGCCCGCCCGTCGGTGACGACGTAGGTCTGGCCGGCCGCCTCCTGCCGCTCGGCCGCGAGCAGCGCGGCCCCCACCACGTCGTCCACGCCGACCAGCGAGCGCCGGTTGCCCAGCTCGGGCACTGGCGGGAAGCGGCGGCGGTCGATCGCCTCGAGCATCCGGGGCAGGTTGCCCTTGGCCCCCGGTCCGTAGACCAGGGCCGGGCGCAGGTTGCACACGTGCATGCCGTGGCGCTCGCCGGCCGCGAGCACGAGCCGCTCGGCCTCCAGCTTGGAGCGCCCGTAGGGGGTGGCGGGCGGGGTCGCCGCCGACTCGTCGGCGAGCGCGCGCCCGGTGTCGCCCACCACGGCCCGGCTCGACATGAACACGAACCGGGGCACCCCGGCCGCCACCGCGGCCGCGAGCAGGGCCCGGGTCGCGTCGACGTTGGCGGCCTGGTAGGCCGCCTCGTCGGGCACCCGTTCGGCCAGGTCGTGCACCTTGCCGGCCAGGTGGAACACGACCTCGACGTCGGCCAGCAGCTCCGCGGGCACCGGCCTGGCGCCTCCCAGGCGATCCGGCCTCGCGGGCTCCAGACGATCCGGCCTCGCGCGCCCAAGGGGGTCGGGTGCGCCGGCGGCCAGGTCGAGGCTGACCTGCTCCTCCCACGGCCCCTCGGCCGGGCGGCGCATCACCGCCCGGACCGCGCGGCCCCGGGCGGTGAGCTCCTGGCAGAGGGCCCGGCCGATGAAGCCGGACGCCCCGGTGACCAGGCACCGCTCCCCCATCGCTACCGCTCCCCGCTCGGGTCCGACCAGACGGTCCGGTTCACGTAGGCCACGTAGCTCAAGATGATGCGGACCACCTTCCGGGAGACGCCCGGGGCGTCGTAGTCGGGCACGACCCGCCCGGTTCGCCCGGCGGCGTGCTGGCTGGTGACGGTGTCGACCGCGGCCAGGACCCGGTCGGGGCGGAGCCCGCTGGCCACGAGCACGCCCTCGTCCATCCCCTCGGGGCGCTCGTGGGCGTCGCGGATCATGACGGCGGGGAAGCCGAGCAGCGACGCCTCCTCGGTGAGCGTGCCGCTGTCGGACACCACGCACAGGGCGTTGCGCTGGAGCTGCACCCAGTCGAGGTAGCCGAACGGCGGCAGCCAGCGCAGGCGCTGGTCGGCCTCCCGGGCGACGCCCGCTTCACCGGGCGCGCACAGTCCCGCGCCGGTGAGCCGGGCCCGGGTCCTCGGGTGGGTGGAGACGATCACCGGCACGCCGTGCCGCCCGGCCAGGGCGCGCAGGCCCTCGACGAGCTGGCCGAGCTTGTGGGGGACGTCGACGTTCTCCTCCCGGTGGGCGCTGACCAGCAGGTAGCGGCCGGGCTCCAGCCCGAGCGCGGGCAGCACCCGCGAGCCGTCGATCCCGGCCCGGTGGTGCTCGAGCACCTCCTTCATAGGGCTGCCGACCTTGAAGACCGTCTCGGGCCGCAGCCCCTCGGCGAGCAGGTGGCGCCGGGCGTGCTCGGTCAGCGGCAGGTTCACGTCGCTGAGGTGGTCCACGAGCCGGCGGTTGATCTCCTCGGGCACGCGGTCGTCGAAGCAGCGGTTGCCCGCCTCCATGTGGAACACGGGGATCCGCCGCCGCTTGGCCGCGATCACCGCCAGGCAGGTGTTGGTGTCGCCGTACAGCAGCAGCGCGTCCGGCCGCTCGGCCTCCATCACCTGGTCGGCGCGGGAGATGACGAGCCCGATCGACTCGGCCACAGTCGCCCCGACCGCGTCCAGGAGGTGGTCGGGCTTGCGGATCCCGAGCTCGTCGAAGAACACCTGGTTGAGCCCGTGGTCGTAGTTCTGCCCGGAGTGGACGAGCAGGTGGTCGGTGTGCCGTTCGAGCTCCGCCACGACCCGGCTGAGCTTGATGACCTCGGGCCGGGTGCCCACGATGGTCATGACCTTGAGCCTGGCCGGTGCGACGGTCATGTGGCGCACCCCGGTGCGACGGTCATGTGGCGCACCGCCCGCCCGTGTCCTCGGGTCGCGCCCGCCCTCATCGCAGCAGCTCCACGCCGCCGTTGAAGCGGACCTGGCCGACCAGCAGCCGGTTGCGCTCCAGCAGGGCGACGGTCTCGTCCAGGTCGACGACGTCGTCGGCCGAGCTGTACTCCCCCTTGAGGTCGCCACCCGGGACCGCCTCGGCGGCCTGGCGCGCCTCAGGCAGTCCCGCCAGCTCGGGGAGCATCGGCGCGATCACGTAGTACCGGCCCCGCCTGGTGGTGTGGTTGCACTCCTCCTCGGAGACCAGCACCTCGTGCAGCTTCTCGCCGGGGCGGATCCCGTTCACGCTGATCTCGACGTCACGCTCGCCCACCAGCGCCGAGGCGATGTTCATGACCGTGGCCGACGGGGTGATGGGCACGAGCGTCTCGCCCGGGCGGCCCTCCCGGAGGGCCCGGAAGACCATGTCCACGGCCTCCTCGAGGGTGACCAGGAAGCGGGTCATCTCCGGGGTGGTGACCGTGACCGGGCCGCCCTGCTCGATCTGGCTGTGGAACAGCGGGATGACCGACCCGCGGGAGGCGAGCACGTTGCCGTAGCGGACCACCATGAAGCGGGTGGCGGTCCGCCCGATGTTGGCCGCGACCACGATCCGCTCCTGCAGCGCCTTGGTCATGCCCATGACGTTCACGGGCTTGCACGCCTTGTCGGTGGAGACCGCGACGACCGCCTGCACCGGGTAGTCGTGCTCACGGATGGCGCGGGTGATGTTGACCGCGCCCAGGCAGTTGGTCATCACCGCCTGATCCGGGAAGTACTCGCAGGTCGGCACCTGCTTGAGCGCTGCCGCGTTGACCACGAAGTCGGCGTCGCGCAGGGCCGAGCAGACGTCGTGGTAGCTGCGCACGTCGCCGATGCGGAACTCCAGGGCGCGCGAGAAGTTGCGGTAGATGACCTCGTCGGTGGTGACCGACTTGTGCAGGTAGGAGAGGCGCATGGCGTGCTGCTTGGCCTCGTCCCTGGACAGCACGACGACCTTGCCCGGCGTGCCCAGCTCGCCGGAGAGCACCCGCCTGACCAGCACCTGGCCGAGCGACCCGGTGCCGCCGGTGACCAGGATCGTCCTGCCTTCGAGGATCACGTGCCCTCCCGTTCGCGGACCTGCCCGGCGAGCTCGCCGAGCATCTCGTCCCAGGTGGGCGGGTCCCACCCGGTCGCCAGGCGGAAGCGCTCCGCCGTGAGGCTCCGGTCGCAGCGCACCGCGTCGTCGGGCCGGACCTCGACGTCCCGGCCGAGGTGGGCGGCGAGGGAGCAGAGCAGGTCGTACTTGCCGACCGGCTCGGCGGCCACGTGCCACAGGCCCGCCAGCCCGGGGTGCCTGGCAAGCACCCGGTCGATCACGCGGGCCATCTCGGCCGTGGTCAGCCCGGTGTAGACGGCGTGTCGGAAGCCGCGTACTGGCCCCTGCTGGGCCAGGAACCACTCGACCAGGCCGAGCCGGTTGCCGAGCTCCAGGCCGATGATCGAGGAGCGCAGCACCAGGCAGGCACCGTCGTCGACCTCGCCGAGCAGCTTGGTGCGGCCGTAGAGGTCCTGGGGGTCGGGCTCGTCGGCCTCGGTGTAGCCGCCCCGCCGCCCCGAGAAGACGCAGTCGGTGGACAGGTGGACCAGGCGGGTGCCTGCCCGGCGGCAGGCGGCGGCGAGCCGCTGGGGGAACAGGGCGTTCACCTCGATGCTGGGCACGGCCGAGCGCGCCTCGGGCCGCTGCTTGACGATCCCGGCGGCGTTGACGACCGCCTCGGGACGGAACCGGTCGAGCACGTCGAGCACGACACCGAAGTCGCGCACGTCGATGCCTGGCTCGGCGTTGGCCTCTGAGTACAGGCCGTGCCCGGCGTAGGCGGCCAGCGGCCGGCGCAGGGTGACCCGGACCTCGTGCACGGGCCCGAGCTGGGCCAGCAGCCGATGCCCGAGCATGCCGTCCCCGCCGACCACGAGCAGCCTCATCGGCGCGCCTCCTGCTCACGCACGCCCGGGGTTGCGCCCGCCGTGCCGATCGGGCGCCCCGCCTCCACGCGCACCGGGCGGGCGGCGCTCCCGGCCGCCTCGGGTCCGCCGGCGGTCTCCCGCATGCACGCCTCCAGTTGGTCCAGGAGCTTCTGGCGCTCGAAGTGCTCGAGGAAGTAGGCGCGGCCCCTGGCGCCCATCGCCGCGCGCTCGGCGGCGGGCAGGTGGTACAGGCAGCGCACCGCCCCGGCCAGCGCGACGGCGTCCTCGGCAGGGACCGCGATCCCGGCCCCTGACTCCTCGATCACCCTGGCCCCCTCGCCGTCGAGCGCGCCGAGCACCGGCTTGCCGCAGGCCAGGAAGGACTGCAGCCGGGCCGGGATGGTGAGCGCGTAGATCTCCCTGCGTTCCAGGGCCACCACCAGCGCGTCGGCCAGCGACAGGTAGCGCGGCATCGCCTCGACCGGCCGCCGCCCGAGCAGATGGACCCGGCCCGCGAGCCCCCTGCGGGCCACCTCGGCCTCGACCCAGGCCCGCTGCCGGCCGTCGCCGATGATCACCCAGTTGACGTCGTCGAGGTCGCGCAGGCGCCCGGCGGCGTCCAGGACGGTGCCGAGCGACTGGGCGGTGCCGATGTTGCCGGCCAGCACGACGCGGAAGCCGCCTGGCAGCTCGCGGCGCTCGGGCGCGTCCTCGTCGAGCCGCACGGGCGCGTAGGCGCTCTCCGCCCACTGCGGGAAGTAGGCGACCTTGGACGGCCGGGCGCCGAGCGCGGCGACGTGGTCGAGGAAGCCCCGGGAGGTCATCAGCACGCAGTCGCTCTGCTGGTAGAGCCAGCGCACCAGCCGGCCCACCCAGCGCAGAACCCGCTCGGAGGTGACCGCGCCGGTGGCTGCGAGCGACTCCGGCCACAGGTCCTGCACCCAGAACACGATGGGGACGCCCTTGAGGCGCCTGAGCACGGCCGCTGGCACGCCGACGGTCACCGGCGAGGGCTGGTACACGAAGATCACGTCGAAGCGCCCGCGCAGGCGGGCAGGGCCGAGCAGGCTCGCCGAGGCCGCGAACGACAGGTAGTTGAGGGCCAGCCGCCAGCCCTGGCCGCGCCCCCGGGAGGCGAGCGGGACGCGCTTCACCGCGACCCGGCCGAGCCGCTCGGTCCAGGGCCGGAAGGGGCCGTAGCCGCCGAACAGGGCCCGGCTCGGGAAGCTGGGCTGGCCGGTCAGGACCGTCACCTCGTGGCCGCGGTCGGCCAGCTCCAGGGCCAGGTCGTTGACGCGGAACTCCTCCGGCCAGAAGTACTGGCTGACGACCAGGATCCGGAGCGGCCGGCCGGCGCGGGGCTCAGTCGGCCGGCTGGAGGGGGGCTCAGCCATCGGTCACCGGGACCGCCTCGCCGGCGGAGGCGCTCACCAGCCGCGGCAGGGCGAGGTAGGCGGCGGTGGCGCAGGCGAGGCCGAGCGCGGCCACGGCCCGGCCGCCGGCCGGGGCGGCCGCACCCAGGCCACCGAGCAGGGCGCACCCGGCGGTGAGGCCGCCGACGGTCGCGGTGGTGCGCGCGTGCGACCAGCCGAGCCGGACGAGCCGCTGGTAGACGTGGTCGCGATGGGGCCGGTACCAGGCCTCGCCGTGGCTGACCCGCCGCAGCAGGGTGGTACCGGTGTCGGCCAGGTAGAGCAGCACCGGCGCCACGGCCGCCTCGGGCGGCACGCCCGAGCGCAGCGCGACGACCACGAGCGCGGCGATCCACGACCCGAAGAAGTAGCTGCCGACGTCGCCGAGGAAGCAGCGGGGGTGCGGGAAGTTGAAGGGCAGGAAGCCGGCTGCGGCGGCGGCGATCAGCAGCCCGCCGGCGGCGAGCGCGTGGGCGCCCTGGACGTGGCCGACGGCGAACCAGGCCAGTCCCGCGACGGCGGCCTGGACCCCGGAGATGCCGTTGATGCCGTCCATGAAGTTGAAGGCGTTGGCGTAGGCGACCAGCCACACGGCCACCGCCAAGGCGAACACGACCTGCCAGCCCGGCGGCCCGGTGAGGCCGGTGAGCAGGAACGGCAGGGCGAGCGCGGCGGCCAGCAGCTGCAGCGCGAAGCGGGGCAGGGGCGGCACGCCGCGGAGGTCCTCCAGCAGCCCGACCGCGCCGAAGCCGATGACCACGACCGCGAGCCCGGCCCGCTGGGGCGGGTCGAGCACCGGCACCCCGGACAGCATCGCGGTGGCCGCGCAGGCGGGGGCGAGCCCACCCCCGCGCAGGGTGGCCACCGTGTGGGAGGAGCGGTGGGTGGGCTGGTCGAGGACCTGGAGCCGGCGCAGCGCCCGGAGCAGGAGCGGGGAGAGCCCCAGGGTGAGCGCGAGGGTGAGCAGGGCCCCGGACAGCACCTCAGCGGCCTCCCTCGGGGACGGCGGCGATCTGGTCGGGCAGCACCGCGGCCAGCCGGCGCAGCTCGGTGACGACGGCGTTGGCGGGGGCGGTCGGGTCGAGCCGGCGGGCCAGCTCGGGGTCGCAGGGCGGGACCTCAACGTGGGCGATGAGCGGATGGACGGGACGGACGTCCAGCTCGCCGGGGCCGAGCAGGACCTCGTGCAGCTTCTCGCCCGGCCGCAGGCCCGTGTAGACGACCTCGACCGGGCGGTCGGCCTGGGCGGCCAGCCGCTCCGCGACCGCCGCAATCCGCACCGGCGACCCCATGTCGAGCACGAGCGCCTCGCCGTCACGGCCGATGGCCCCGGCCTGGATGACGAGCTGGACCGCCTCCTCCACGGTCATGAAGTAGCGGGTCACCTCGGGGTCGGTCACCGTGATCGGCCCGCCCGCGGCGAACTGGGCCCGGAAGGTTGTGAGCATCGACCCTCGGCTGCCGAGCACGTTGCCGAAGCGGACGCTGAGGAAGGTCCCGGACGCGCGGGCGGCGACGTGGGTGGTCAGTCGCTCGGCGATGCGCTTGGACCAGCCGAGCACGCTGACCGGGTCGGCCGCCTTGTCGGTGGAGACGTTGACGAAGCGGTCCACGCCCCAGCGGGCCGCGATCTCGAGCAGGTCGAGGGTGGCGAGCACGTTGGTCCTGACCGCCTCGGCGGGGTGCCGCTCGAGCAGGGGCAGGTGCTTGAGGGCGGCGGCGTGGAACACCACCTCGGGCCGGTGCTCGGCGAACACCTGCTCGAGGCGGCGGCGGTCGCGGATGTCGAGCAGCACCATGTCGGGGGAGTCGAGCAGCGCCCGGCCCTCGATCGACAGCTGCACGCCGTGCAGCGCGTTCTCGTCCCGGTCGACCTTGATCAGCTCGGCGGGGGCAAAGCGGTAGATCTGGCGGCACAGCTCGGAGCCGATCGACCCGCCGGCCCCGGTCACCAGCACCCGCCGGCCGGCGAGGTAGCCGGCGATGGCCTCCACGTCGGTGTCGATCTCGTGCCGGCCGAGCAGGTCGGCCTCGGTGAGGCTGCGGATGTCGCCGACGCCCACGCGGGCGTCCAGCAGCTCGCTCACGGGCGGCAGCACCTTGACGGCCAGCGCGGCCTGGTTGGCCAGGTCGGTCAGCTCGCCGACGAGGTCGGCCCCGGCGCTCGGCACGGCCACGAGCAGCGCGGTGGCCTGGTGATCACGGGCGGCCTTGGCCATCGAGTGCCGGGTGCCGACCACCGGGATGCCGCTGATGCGCAGGTGGCGCTTTGCCGGGTGGTCGTCGAGCAGCGCCACCGGCAGGTAGGGCGCGGCCGGGTCGCGCAGCATCGAGGTGACCACCTGGGCGCCGCCCTCGCCGGCGCCGAAGACCAGCAGCCGGGTGGCACCGTCGCCGCGGGGCCGCAGCAGCCGGTCCAGGCGCAGCCGCCAGGCGTAGCGGACGCCGCCCATGAGCACGAACGCGCCGATGCCGCCGCCGAGCGTGGCCCCAAGCGGCACCAGCCGGGGCCGTCCCGGGGTGAGGTCGGCGATGAACAGCAGGACGGTGACGAAGGCGGTGGCCGGCGCGAGCACGGCGACCTCGTCGAAGCTGCCGAAGCGGCGCCGGCCCCGGTAGAGGCCGCTGAACCAGCCGGCACCCGCCTGCCCGACCGCGGCGAGGGCGGTCATGACCGCCAGCCCGGCCGGGACGATGGACGCGACCACGAAGTCGTAGCGGGCCAGGCAGGCCGTGGCCAGCGCGATCGCCCAGGCGAGGATGTCGAGCGCGGCCTGCACGCCCGAGCGTGACGTGATGGGCGACCCGACGCGCTGTGCTCGCTGCCTGCTGCCGGTTGCGTTCGCGCGCAGCCGCATAGCTCCCCTGCTTGTTGGGTTCGAGACAGATGACAGGGCCGGGATCTACTCGGCGGTACCGCTCGTGTCCAACATGTCGAACCGCGAGCGCCCGACCTTTACACCCGGTTCGAAGACACGGTTGGAGTCGCCACGCGGGGAAGCAACTGCACGCTGGCGCGCACGAGGAACGCCCGGAGCGGAGGATTGCCGCGATCACTACGAAACTGATGAAACGTCGTAGACTGATCCTCTGAACGCACGATCGGCAAGAACGTCATTCTTTGCTGGTGTATCGTAAGGTGTCCTGTTGCACTGCTTTGCCATGTTCGAGGCGCGCCCCGTCGGGCGCTTCCTCGTCGAGGCCGACATGAGCCATGCCTCCGGCCCGCGCCCGGTCACCTCTTCGGCGGCGCTCCGCTGCTGTTTTGGTTTTTTTGCGCCTGATGCCCTAGTCCGACGGCCCCGTTGCGCGCAAGATGAGCAGGTGCACCCCGACCGATCCCGTGGAGCGACCCGGAAGCCGTGACCGGATACCTGCCCTTCCGAGCCGCCGCGCTGTTCGCGGCCCTCGTCACCGTCGTCTTCGTGGCGTGGATGGTCCTGGAGATCGGCGGGCCCCAGACCACCACCGCGATCGACGACGTCGCCCAGTGCGTGGCCGCGTTCACGGCCGGGGTGGCCTGCCTGGCCGCCTCTGGCCGCGAGGCGTACGGCTACGGCCGGGCCTGGCACAAGAAGCTGCGCCGGGCCTGGCGCCTGCTCGGGGCGGCCGCGATCTCCTGGGGCGCCGGCGAGGCCATCTGGACCTACATGGAGCTCGTCCAGCACCGATCGGTGCCGTTCCCGTCAGCCGCCGACGTCGGCTACCTGACCGCGGTGCCCCTGCTGGTCGCGGCCGTGCTCACGTTCCCGTCCGCGCCCGTGCGCATGACGGCCCGGCTGCGCACCCTGCTCGACGCGCTCATCATCGCCGCCTCCCTGCTCGCGGTGAGCTGGGTGACCGTGCTCGGCCCGATGTGGGACGCGGAGGCCCCCTCCCTGCTCGCCCGCGCCGTGCGGCTTGCCTACCCGCTGGCCGACGTCGTCATCGCCACCATCGCCTTCTCGCTGCTGACCCGCACGCGGGGGCGGGACCCGGTGTCGACGACGCTGCTCGCCCTGGCGCTGCTCTTCCTGGCCGTGGCCGACTCCAGCTTCCTGTACCTGACCAGCACCGGCACCTACCGGCCGGGGAACCTCGTCGACCTGGGCTGGCTGGTCGGCTGGCTGCTCGTCCTGGTGATGGCCGCGCGGCCGATGGAGGCCCAGCTCGACGACGCCCGGGAGGAACGGGTCTCGCTGGCCCGTCTCGTCCTGCCCTACGCGCTGCTCACCCTCGCCTTCCTGACCTGCGTCACCGTCCAGCTCACCGCGCACCAGCTCGGGGCCTTCCTGTTCATCAACGGGATCATCCTGGTGGTCCTGGTGATCGTCAGGCAGCTGGTCACCCTGGTCGAGAACCGGGGGCTGAACCGGCGCCTCGAGGGGATGGTCCAGGAGCTGTCGGAACGGGAGTCGCAGCTCGAGAAGGCGCTCAGCCGCGAGCAGACCGCGGCCGAGCGCCTTCGCGCGGTCGACGCGATGAAGGACACGTTCCTGCGTGCGGTCTCCCACGACCTGCGCAACCCGCTGACCGCGATCCTCGGGGTGGCCCTCACCCTCGAGCGGACCAGGATGGAGCTGCCCCGCGACAAGGGCATGGAGCTGCTCGGGATGCTGGTGGACAAGGCCCGCAAGCTCGACCGGCTCCTGACCGACCTGCTCGACCTGAACCGGCTCGAGCAGGGCGTGCTCGAGCCCAACCGCTCGCCCACCGACCTCGGCGCGCTGGTCCGCCACCTGGTCGAGGAGATCGACCATCTCGAGGGGCGCCCGGTCCACGTCGAGGTCGGGCGGTTGCTCGTCGACATCGACGGGCCCAAGGTCGAGCGCATCATCGAGAACCTGCTCATCAACACCACGCGGCACACGCCGGCGGGCACGCCGGTGTGGATCCGGGCCGCCGCCGTCGGTCCCGACCTCGAGCTGGTCGTCGAGGACTGCGGCCCGGGCGTGCCGCCCGAGCTGGCCGGCACCATCTTCGAGCCGTTCCGTCAGGGCCCGAGCGCGAGCAGCGACCACTCCCCCGGGGTCGGCATCGGGCTGTCGCTCGTCGCGCGCTTCGCCCAGCTCCACGGCGGCCGGGCCTGGGTCGGCGAGCGGTACGGCGGCGGCGCCGCCTTCCACGTGCTGGTGCCCGACGCGATCCTGCAGCCCGCGTCCGTCAACCCGCCGTCCCCGCCGGCCCAGCAGCCCGCCGCCACCCAGGTGCTGGAGACCGCCGCGCCGGTGGAGCCGGCGCTGAAGGTGCTCGACCGCGCCCAGGGCGCCTAGTGCCCCAGGCGACTGCGGTGGTGGGCGCTGAAGGTTGGCACCCCTGGTGTGCTGCTCCTCGTGAGCCGTTCGTCCACAATGATCGCCATCGGTCGAGGTACGTGCGCGAGGGAGAGCGAGGGGTCGACCATGGGTGACAAGGGCACCGTCGCGGTGCTGGGAACCGGGATCATGGGCGCTGCGATGGCCCGCCGGCTCTGCGGGGCAGGCTTCGACGTGCGGGTCTGGAACCGCACCAGGGAGCGGGCCGAGCCGCTGGCCGAGGCGGGCGCCTCGGTGGCCGCGTCACCCGCGGAAGCGGCCGACCAGGCCGACTACATCCTCACCGTGCTGGCCGACGGGGGCGCCGTCGAGGCGGTCATGTTCGGCCCTGACGGCGCCGCCGGCACCGCCGGCGACGACGTCGTGTGGCTGCAGATGAGCACCGTGGGCGTGCGGGCGGCCGAGGTGCTCGGCCGCGCCGCCGCCCTCCGGGACCTCGTGTACGTCGATGCTCCCGTGCTCGGCACCAGGGAGCCGGCCGAGCGGGGCCAGCTGCTGGTGCTGGCCTCCGGGCCGGACGACGCGCGGGACCGCTGCGCGCCGGTGTTCGAGGCGGTGGCCGGGCGCGTGCTCTGGCTCGGGCCGGCAGGCGCCGGATCGCGGCTCAAGCTGGTGGTCAACGCCTGGCTGCTCGGGCTCCTGGGCGCGCTGGCCGAGTCGGTCGCGCTCGCCCAGTGCATCGGGGCCGACCCGGCCCAGTTCCTCGACGCCATCCGGGGTGGTCCCCTGGGCGCGCCCTACGCCGACCTCAAGGGCAGGATGATGATGGAAGCCGACTTCCCGCCGAGCTTCGCGCTCCATCTCGCGCACAAGGACGTCCGCCTGGTCCTGGAGGCGGCCGGGGACTGCGACATGCCGCTCCCGCTGGCCGGCACGATGGCCCAGCAGTTCGGCCGGGCCACCCAGCTCGGCCACGGCGACGAGGACTTGGCCGCCGTCTACTACGCCGTCACCGGCAACAAGGCTCTCTGACCGAGCCGTTCGACGACGCGCCAGCCCCGGCAGCCCGGGCAGCCCCGGCAGCCGCGGCTGGGCCCGGCGTTCGCGGCCGCGGCCCGGCAGCCCGGCCGCGACTGGAACCGCTCCTCGGCGGCACGCCGGTTTGCTATCGTCTAAGCGACTGCGCCGTCGCCACGCTCGCCTGGAGCGCGTGAGGCCGGGCCGAGGTCTTGGAGGCTCCCCCACGCCCCGAGGGCGCCCGGCCCCGTGGTCGCCGAGTCCTTGTGGCCGGATCGAGAAGGACCCTGCCGGCAGGCCGAGCAGGCCCCTGCGATCGAGAAGGACCCTGCCGGCATCTCCGAGCAGGCCCCCGCGCACATCGAGGGACGCCATGTCGAAGACCAACCCGGGCCCCTTCTTCCACCGGGTGCCCAGAGCCCACCCGGCCGAGCAGCCGTTCACCTACCCGCTCGCGCGCGAGTGGGCCGAGCCGGACTGGACCCGGCTCCCCGGCTACGCCGCCGTGACCCGCAAGGAGTGGGAGTCGGCCCAGTGGCAGCGCGCCCACACCGTCAAGAACCTGCGCCAGCTCGTGGCCGTCTTCGGCGACCTGCTCCCCGCCGGCCTGCTCGCCTCGATCGAGCGCGACCAGGCCGAGCGGGCCACCATGTCGATGCTCGTCCCGCCCCAGATGCTCAACACCATGGACGAGCGCGGCCTGTGGACCGACCCGGTCCGCCGCTACATGCTGCCGGCGTTCGACGACCGCGACCCGGAGTGGCCGAGCCACCCGCTGGCCACCCGCGACAGCCTGCACGAGGCCGACATGTGGGCGGTCGAGGGGCTCACCCACCGCTACCCGACCAAGGTCCTGGCCGAGCTGCTCTCCACCTGCCCGCAGTACTGCGGCCACTGCACCCGCATGGACCTGGTGGGCAACTCCACCCCGCAGGTGGCCAAGTACAAGTTCCAGATCAAGCAGCCCAGCCGGCACGAGCAGATCCTCGACTACCTGCGCCGCACCCCGTCCGTCCGCGACGTGGTGGTGTCCGGCGGCGACGTCGCCAACCTGCCGATCCGGGTGCTCGAGCAGTTCGTCTCGGCCGTGCTCGACATCGAGCACGTACGCGACCTGCGCCTGGCAACCAAGGGGCTCATGGGCCTGCCCCAGCACTTCCTCCAGGACGACGTGCTCGCGGGGCTCGAGCGGCTGGCCATCAAGGCCAACGACCGGGACGTCGACCTGGCTGTGCACGTCCACGTCAACCACGCCAACCAGCTCACCCCGCTGGTGGCCAGGGTGGTCCGCAAGCTGCTCGACATGGGGTTCCGGGACGTCCGCAACCAGGGCGTGCTGCTCCGCGGGGTCAATGCCACGCCCAAGGACCTGCTCGACCTCTGCTTCACCCTGCTCGACCACACCAGGGTGATGCCGTACTACTTCTACATGTGCGACATGATCCCCAGCTCCGAGCACTGGCGGGTCTCGGTCGCCGAGGCCCAGGCGCTGCAGCACGCGATCATGGGCTACCTGCCTGGCTTCGCCACCCCCAGGGTCGTCTGCGACGTGCCGTTCGTGGGCAAGCGCTGGGTCCACCAGGTCGAGTCGTACGACCGCGAGAAGGGCATCTCGTACTGGACGAAGAACTACCGCACCGGGATCGAGTTCGACGTCCCCGACGCGCTCGTGCGCCGCTACGAGTACTACGACCCGATCCGCGACCTGCCCGAGACCGGCAAGGAGTACTGGCGCAGGTTCGGCGTCCCGGAGACCGTCCCGGTCGGCTGACGGCCGGACCTGGCCGTCAGGACGAGATGCCAGCGGCGCAGCCCCGCTCCGAGCAGCTCGGCGCCGTCAGGCGTTGCGGAGCAGCTCGGCGACCTGGAAGGCGCACTCGAGCGACTGGCTGGCGTTGAGGCGCGGGTCGCAGGCGGTCTCGTAGCGCTGGCCGAGGTGGCCGTCGAGGATCTCCTCGGCGCCGCCCAGGCACTCGGTGACGTCCTCGCCGCTCAGCTCGACGTGGATGCCGCCGGGGTGGGTGCCCTCGGCCCGGTGGACCGTGAAGAAGCCGCGGAGCTCGGCCATGACGTCCTCGAAGCGGCGCGTCTTGTGCCCGGACGGCCCGATGAAGGTGTTGCCGTGCATCGGGTCGCAGGCCCACACGACCGGGTGGCCGGCTTCCCCGACCGCGCGCACCAGGGAGGGCAGCAGCTCCATCACCCGGCCCGCGCCGAGCCGGCTGACCAGGGTGAGCCGGCCGGGGACCCGGTGCGGGTCGAGCCGGTCGCAGAGGGCGACGGTCTGGTCGGGGGTCGCGGTGGGGCCCAGCTTGACCGCGACCGGGTTGCCGACCCCGGAGAGGAACTCGACGTGGGCACCGTCGAGCTGGCGGGTGCGGTCACCGACCCACAGCAGGTGCGCCGAGGTGTCGTACCAGCCCCCGGTGAGGCTGTCCTGCCTGGTCATGGCCTGTTCGAAGCTGAGCAGGAGCGCCTCGTGGGAGGTGTAGAAGTCGACCTGGTGGATGGTGGAGGCCTCCGAGAGGTCGACGCCGCAGGCGGCCATGAACCGCAGCGCGCGGTCGATGCCTGAGGCGGTCGCCTCGTAGCGCTGGCCGGCCGAGCTGCGGGCGACGAACTCCTGGTTCCAGACGTGGACCTGGTTGAGGTCGGCGAAGCCGCCCTTGGTGAACGCGCGCAGCAGGTTCAGGGTGGCCGACGACTGATGGTAGGCCTGCAGGAGCCGGGCCGGGTCGGCGCGGCGCGCCTCGGGCGTGGGCGCCGCGCCGTTCACCATGTCGCCCCGGTAGCTCGCCAGCTCCACGCCGTCGACCAGCTCGGTGGGCGCGCTGCGGGGCTTGGCGAACTGCCCCGCGATGCGGCCGAGCTTGACCACGGGCAGGCCGGCGCCGTAGGTGAGCACGACCGCCATCTGCAGGATGACCTTGAGCTTGTCGCGGATCGAGTCGGCCGAGAAGGCGTCGAACGACTCCGCGCAGTCTCCGGCCTGGAGCAGGAAGCCATGGCCGGCGGCGACGCGGGCGAGGTGGCCCTGCAGGCTGCGCACCTCGCCGGCGAAGACCAGCGGCGGCAGCTTCGCGACCTGGCCGAGCACACCCTCGAGGGCGGCCGGGTCGGGCCAGTCAGGTTGCTGGGCAGCGTCAAGAGGGCGCCAGGAGCCCGGCGTCCATGCCTCGGGCTCGACGCGAAGCGGTGAGGTCATGCCGCACATGGTGGCCGGTTCACCGCCGTTCCGGCAACCCGGAATCCCGGATCCGCAGCTTGGCTTGCCGCTTGCACGCTCGGGTCCACCGCCAACCCGGTTGCCTACGGGGTCTGGCAGTAGGTGGCGGACGCCCTGACCAACTCGGACGGCTCGGTCACGATCACCGGCGCCTGCTGCGCGCGCCTGGCAGCCCTTGCGCGTGGGGCCTTCGGGCGCGAGCATCGGGGGCGGTCGGACGATCAGGAGGCGGCCATGGCACAGGCAGACTCGGCCCAGGGCGGAGACGCGTCGACCCGGCGCGGGAGCGCGCCCTCGTACGTCCACGGCGCGAGCGCCGTTCCCCTGCTCGGCGAGACCATCGGGCAGAACCTCGACCGGACGGCGGCGCGCGTCCCAGACCGGGACGCGCTCGTCAGCGTCCACCAGGACGTCCGCCTCACCTACGCCCAGCTCCACGAGGCCGTCGAGGAGATCGCCAGGGGCCTCATGGCCCTCGGCATCCAGCCCGGCGACCGGGTCGGCATCTGGTCGCCCAACAACGCCGAGTGGGTCACCCTCCAGTACGCCACCGCGAAGACCGGCGCGATCCTCGTCAACATCAACCCGGCCTACCGGACGTCGGAGCTGGCCTACGCCCTGGCCCAGTCGGGCGTGTCCACCCTCGTGCTCGCGCCCCGGTTCCGGCAGGCCGACTACGTCGCCATGCTCGACGACGTGGCGTCCCAGGCCCCGGCGCTCGGGCGGCGCATCGTGCTCGGCGACGAGACGCCGGCCGGCGCGATGGCCTGGGACGACCTGCGGGAGCTGGCCTCCCGGACGACCGTGGACGCCCTGCGCGCCCGTGAGGCGGAGCTGCAGTTCGACGACCCCATCAACATCCAGTACACCTCGGGCACGACCGGCTTCCCAAAGGGCGCCACCCTGTCGCACCACAACATCTTGAACAACGGCTTCTTCATCGGCGAGGGCTGCCGCTATACCGAGGCCGACCGGGTCTGCATCCCGGTGCCGCTGTACCACTGCTTCGGCATGGTGCTCGGCAACCTCGCCTGCACCACCCACGGAGCCGCCATGGTCTACCCGGCCGAGGCGTTCGACCCCGCTGCGACCCTGGCGGCCGTCGAGGCCGAGCGCTGCACCAGCCTCTACGGGGTACTACGTTTAGGATGAAATACACTAGCAGTGATGCAGCGTCAGGCAGGATGGGCAGGGTGGATGGCCGAGGTGATGAAGACGGTGGATCTGGCTCATATCTCGTGATGGACACGACCTGTGTTCAGACAGCGTCGGCGAGGGTTGCCTGGCGGTGACACAGCCGCGACGTAGGGTGCTGACGGACGGTCGTGCAGCTCCAAACCTCGAGGAAGGCTCGCCATGGCCAAGCTGATCTATGTGTTGAATGTGTCACTTGACGGGTACATCGCCGACGAGGACGGCAAGTTCGACTGGGCGGCACCAGACGAGGAGTTCTTCTCCTTCGTCAACGACCTGGAGCGGCCGGTCGGCACCTACCTGTACGGGCGCCGGATGTACGAGCTGATGCACGTCTGGGAGACCGACCCCGCCGCCGCGCCCCAGTCGCCCGCCGCGCGGGAGTTCGCGGAGATCTGGCAGTCGGCCGACAAGGTCGTGTACTCCAGGACGCTGGAGGCGGCCTCCACCACCAGGACGCGGATCGAACGGGACTTCGACCCCGAAGCGGTCCGGCAACTGAAGGCGGCAGCCGAGCGTGACTTCACCGTGGGCGGTCCCACCCTCGGCGCCCATGCGATCACAGCCGGGCTGGTGGACGAGTACCACCTGTTCGTCTGGCCCGTCGTGGTGGGCGGCGGCAAGCACTTCCTCCCCAACCGGGCCCGGCTTCAGCTCGAACTGCTGGACGAGCGCCGGTTCGGCAACGGCGTGGTGTACCTGCGCTACCGCACCCAGACATGAGCAGACGGCGGCGGCGCCCGGACGTGGGCGCCGCCGGCGCTCATACGCGGGTGGCTTGGGACCGTAGGCCCTCAGCGGTGAGCAGGACTCGCTTGCGCAGCAGGGGCAGGCTCGCTCTGCCGAACATCTGGCGTTTGGTGTGTCCTGAACGCGGAGGGGAGTCGATGTAGGTCGAGTTCTTGATGCGGTGCTGCACGGGAGATGAAGGATTTCGGCCCTTCGGAGTCGCCTTGCGGAAGGAGGCTCCAAACCACCTCATGCTGCGTTGGCTGAAGACCGTCGTGGTGAGCGATGAGGAAAAGGCGCCCTTGAGGCGTCAGGTGGGGA
>DASYUT010000297.1 GCA_036000965.1 Actinomycetes bacterium | reverse complement strand
CCCCGCGGGCCCGCCGACCCGGAGCTCCGCCAGGCCCTGCACACCATCGACCACGCGGTCAGCGACTACGTCACCGGCGCCATGATCGCCGCATGAAACCCTTGAAAACTTCTACGACCCAGACCCCTAAGGGGCTCTAGGCCGAAGTTACGTGGCCTGATTCGGCTCAATCCCTTGCCTCATAAGGAGATGAGGGCAGCTGGTGACGTGGGATGTAGCCAGTAAAATGCGTGACAATGTGCGGCTGATGCGGTAGTGTCCGCATATGAGAAAGCATTCCGGTGCGGTCCACGTCGCGCGTGTTGTGCGCAAGTACAAAGACCGCGAGTACGTCTCCTGGCTGCTGCGGCGCAGCTACCGGGACGCCGGCAAAGTCAAGCACGAGACCCTCGCCAACCTCTCCGCCCTCCCAGCCCACGCGATCGCCGCGCTGCGCTCTAGCCTCGCCGGCCGCCGGCTGGTGGACGCCGAGGAGGCGTTCCAGGTCACCCGCTCGCTGCCGCACGGGCATGTGGCCGCGGTGTGGGCCATGGCCCGCACGCTCGGCTTCCCCGCGCTGCTCGGCCCGGCCGGCCCCGAGCGGGACCTGGCCATGGCGCTGGTGGCCGCGCGGGTGGTGGAGCCGGACTCCAAGCTCGCCACCACCCGCTGGTGGCCCGACACCACCCTGGGCGCCGACCTGGGCGTGGCCACCGCCAGCACCGACCAGGTGTATGCCGCAATGGACTGGCTGCTTGCACGCCAAGACCGGATCGAGCGCACCCTCGCCGGCCGGCACCTTGCCCCCGGCGGGCTGGTCTACTACGACCTGTCCTCGTCGTGGATGGAGGGCACGCACTGCCCGCTGGCGGCCCGCGGCTACTCCCGCGACCGCAAGCGCGGCAAGGCCCAGATCGAGTACGGTCTGCTCACCGACCCAGGTGGCCGCCCGGTCGCGATCGAGGTCTTCCCAGGCAACACCGGCGACCCCGCCACCGTGCCCGGCCAGGTCCACAAGCTCCGCGACCGCTTCGGGGTCGAGCGCGTGGTGATGGTCGGCGACCGGGGCATGCTCACCGCCGCCCGCATCGACGCGCTCCGCGAGCTTGGCGGGGTGGGCTGGATCACCACCCTGCGCGCCCCGGCGATCGCCGCGCTCGCCCGGGCCGGGACCATCCAGCCGTCGCTGTTCGACCAGACCAACCTCGCCGAGGTTACCCACCCTGACTACCCCGGGGAGCGGCTGGTCTGCTGCCGCAATCCGCTGCTGGGCGCCGAACGGGCCCGCAAGCGCGCCGAGCTGCTTGCCGCCACCGCCGCCGAGCTGGACAAGGTCGCCGCCGGCGTCCAGGCTGGCAGGCTGGCCGGGGCAGCCGACATCGGCGTCAAGGTCGGGCGGGTGCTGGGCCGGTTCAAGATGGCCAAGCACTTCACCCTCGACCTCACCGACACCAGCTTCGGCTATGCCCGCAACCAGCCGGCGATCGACGCCGAGGCGGCGTTGGACGGCATCTACGTGGTGCGCGCCAGCGTGGCGGCCAGCGAGCTGGACGCCGCCGGGCTGGTCGACGCCTACAAGCGCTTGAGCAACGTCGAGCGCGACTTCCGCAGCCTGAAAACCGTCGACCTGGAGCTGCGCCCCATCCACCACCACCTCGAGCAACGCGTGCGCGGGCACGTGCTGGTGTGCATGCTGGCCGCCTACCTGGTCTGGCACCTGC
The DNA here is from genome assembly GCA_036000965.1 of Actinomycetes bacterium. Taxonomy (NCBI): domain Bacteria; kingdom Bacillati; phylum Actinomycetota; class Actinomycetes; species Actinomycetes bacterium. The sequence goes on along the minus strand of DASYUT010000297.1, from coordinate 2,580 downwards.
GCAAGGCGTGGGCGCCGCTCACCTTCACCGACGAGGCCCCGCCCGAGCGCACCGACCCCGTCGCCCCGGCCGAACGCTCCCAGACCGCCCGGGTCAAGGCGTCACGACGCCAGCTCGCCGACGGCACCCCCGCCCACAGCTTCCACACCCTGCTCCAGCACCTGGCCACTTTGGCCCGCGACGACCTCACCTTCACCGACCCCACCCACGGGACCCGGACACAGATCCAAAAGCTCACCAGCCCAACCCCCACCCAGCGCAAAGCCTTCGAGCTCATCGAGGCGGTGATCCCGCTCACGCTCACGTAGCCAGAACACCGGCTTCCCTGAACACACCGATCCCCCTGCTGGCCAGGGGGATCAGCCATGTCGAGGCCACGTAACTTCCGCCTAGTGATTCCTGGAGACCACGGTGCGGATCGCTGTCGTCGGCGACCTGTCTGGGCATCTGGCCCCGTTCGCGGGTGCGCTTGCTGGCCTCGGCGTCGACGTGAACGCCGCCCGCTTGCCGAACGACCTCGCCGTCGTGCAGGTCGGCGACCTGGTCCACAAGGGCCCCGATTCCGACACCCTCGTCAGCCTGGCGGATCGCCTCCTGGACACCAACCAGGGCCGCTACGTGCAGCTGCTCGGCAACCACGAAGCCCAGTACCTCGGCGGCCCACGCTTCTACGACCAGACCCCTCTGGCACCCGTCGCCATTGCCACGCTGCGCCGGTGGCGGGCCAATGGCGCGCTCAAGGTCGCCACCGCGCTTCGCACCGCCACCGGCGAGTCGTACCTGATCACCCACGCCGGGCTCACCCACCTTAACTTCCTGCACCATGTGATCACCGAGGACGCCGGCCAGGCCGCCAAGATGCTCAACGACCTGCTCGACAGGCGCCCGAAGGTGGTTTATGCCGGCGGCGTCATGCTCCACGGCACCCGCACAGGCATGGCCGGCCCGTTGTGGGCGGAGGCGGGCCGCGAGTTGTATCCAGGCTGGCTTCGGGCGGCCGCGGCCGGGCAGCTCCTCCCCTTCGGCCAGATCCACGGCCACAGTCCAGTCCTCGACTTCACCGGCGAACTCGCCTACCCGCTCCCAGCCGACATCGCCGCCCTCACGACGATCGACGTGGACCGCCGGCATGTCAGCTTCACCATCGGGGGGCAGCGGTTTCTCAATGTCGACCCAGGCTACGATCACCGCCCACCCGGACGGTCCCGCCTCCACCCTGCCATCTTCAACGGGGAGCTTCTCCTGACGTAGGACCGAGCCCCTGGCCGCTTGCATGCCATTGCAACGCACCAGGCGCACCGCACATCACGACACCGCGCGTCCAGTACAGCACCACAGATCAGCCGCGGGGTTGCTGGTCGTGGCGTGAGGTGGCGTGCGGTCCCACGGGGTGCCGGTTCGGGGACATCTCCGGGACACCGCCGCTGCTCCACCGCGCTGGTATCGAGCGCTGACAGGGCCTCGCTCAGGGCGTTGCGCGCCTCGGCCGGCTTCCCGCCAGCGGATGGGCCAACCAGAAGGTGCTGGACGACGCGAGCATTGGCATGCGCCGGTCGGAGATCGGCGCACCAAGGACCGCCTCACCGACGCGCAGCGGACGTGCAACGACGTGCAGGCGGAGCTGCGGGCACTTGTGGAGCAGGCGATCGGGCATCTGGCAGGCGCGTGGGCGCTGCGCCGCTGGCAGGCTGCAGGATCGGCTGCGGGATGTCTTCCGCACCGGCGCCGCGCTGGTGTGCTTCGGCCGCTGGCTGCATCGCGTCCCCACACGAAGAGCATCACGGACACCGTCAGTCAGGCATCCTTGCCGATCACGGCCTTCATGAGCGGTGGTCTCCGTGAGGTTGGCCAGACCCACCTTGACTCCGACAGCCGCCAAGCAGCGTGCTCCCTACAGCCGGTCGGCGGGGGAGAGGCGGCGATGGGCCTCACGGGCACGAGCATCGGCGGCACTTGCGCCGTACCGCTGGAGCATGGCGCGGGACTTCCAGCCGGCGATCCGCATGAGGTCGCCCTCGGTACCGCCCTGGGCGAGCCAGGCGTGCGCGAAGGTGTGCCGCAGCTGATGGGCGTGGAGCCCGGGAATGCCGGCTTGCGCCCCGCGGCGGCGCAGCACGCCCCGCAGCCCGGAGTCGGTGAGCCGGCCCTTCTGCCCCAGCCACAGCCACGGCAGGCCGGCGTGCTTGTGACGGGCGCGGGCGCGAAGGTAGCGGTCCAGCGCCTCCCCGGCCCGCTGCCCGAAAGGCAGGGCGCGCTCCCGGCGTCCCTTGCCGAGCACCAGCAGCACGTCAAGGTCCAGGTCGACGTCGTCGAGGGTGAGCCCGGTCATCTCGGCGCGGCGGGCGCCGGTGTCCAGCAGCAGCATCAGCAGCGCGGTGTCGCGACGCGCCTCGAAGGTGGTACCGGCGCAGGCGCGAAGCAGTCGCTTGAGGCCCTCCTCGGGCACGACCGGGACCGGCTTGTCGGGCACGATCGGCGGGCGGATCCGCGCCATCGGGTCGGCCGGGATCTCGGCCTCCTCGACCAGCCAGGCGTACAGGATCTTGAGGACCTTGTGGTAGGTCGCAGCGGTACTGGCGG
>DASYUT010000296.1 GCA_036000965.1 Actinomycetes bacterium | reverse complement strand
GTTGGAGGCGCGGGAGGCGGCGGCCCGCGCCCGGGTGGAGGCGCTGAGGGCCGAGAGGACCGGCTGGCCGAGCGGCTGGCCGCCGAGCAGGCGCTGCTGGGGCGGCTTGAGGTCACCAGGCAGACCGTGACCGAGGTGCTGGCCGGCGAGGAGCTGCCAGGCGGGGATGCGGTCGTGACCGATCCCGATCCCAAGGCCGGCGTCGGGGCGGCGCCGAGGGTGGGAACGAAGGTTCCTGCCTTCGGCCAGGACGGGGATGCCGACGGGTGGGGCTGCCGGTGGCCTACCAGGATGTGGTCGAGGTGCTGGCCGGTGCCGGGGTGCCGCTGCGCGCCAGGCAGGTGTGCCAGGCGGTGGGGACCGGTGCCGAGCCCAGGCATCGGGAGGGGATGCGGATCAAGCTCAAGCGGCTGGTCGAGCGCGGCTGGCTGGTCGAGGCCGAGCCGGGGCTGTTCGCCTGCGCTGCTGGGGTGGCTGCGGTGCTGGACGGCGCCGAGCGACTACAGCAGCCTGTGCGGTGAAGCGGTGAAGGTGAAGTGCGGGGCTCCTCCTCAATAGGTTGCGGGCGCTACGACCGAACCGACGAGAAAGAGCCCGATGCAAGCCTACGACGACGCCCGCGATGGCGCCGGCATGGACGCCGCCCAACTCGGCGGCCTGGACGCCTTCGGCGCCTCCCGGGCCGCCTTCGACGAGCTTGTCGCCACGCTCGCAAGCGCCCAGACGGGCGGCTGGACCCACGACCAACTCGAGGACCACCTGGAAACCAACGGCCGGGAGCTGCTGCGGCTGCTGTTCCAGGATCACCTGGACCTTCGCGCCCGGCGGGAGCAGCGCGCCGTCGCCCAGGGCCGCGTCGGCCCGGTCGTCGACGCCGACGGGACCTGTCGTCGCAAGGTGGAGCGGGGCCACGTCCGCCACTTGACGACGGTGTTCGGCACGGTGCGGGTGAGGCGCTGCGCCTGGCGCGCCGAGGGTGCCCCCAACCTGTATCCGGCCGATGCCGCCTTGAACCTGCCCTGCCGGCTGCACTCCCATACCCTGCGGCGCAGGGCGGCGGTCGAGGCGGCGCGTGGCTCGTTCCAGGCCGCCGAGCAGGCACTGACCCGCGCGTGCGGCAAGGTCGCCGGCAAACGGCAGGTCGAGCAGCTCACGGTGGCGGCCGCCAGCGACATCGACGCCTTCTACCAGGCCTTGGTGCCGCAGCCCGCCACCGACGACACGCTGCTGGTGCTCAGCGTGGACGGCAAGGGCGTGGTGATGCGCCCGGAGGCGCTGCGGGAGGCCACCCGCAAGGCCGCACAGGCCAAGGGCGCCAACCGCTACCAGACCCGGCTGGCCAGCGGCGAGAAGCAGGGCCGCAAGCGGATGGCGACCCTGGGGGTCGTCTACGACGCCGACCCCGCACCCCGCCGGCCTTACGACGTCATCGGCCCGGCCATCACCCTGGGCGCCGATGGTGCTGGTGCCGCGCGCCGACGCCGGGGCCCGGCCGCCACGGCGAAGTGGCTGACCGGCTCGGTCGCCACCACCAGCCAGCAGGTCATCAGCCAGGTGTTCGACCAGGCCGACCAGCGTGACCCCACCCACCGCCGCCCCTGGGTCGTGCTGGTCGACGGCGCCCGCCACCAGCTCGACCTGATCCGCGCCGAAGCCGCCCGCCGCAAGGTGACCATCCACATCCTGGTCGACCTCATCCACGTCCT
>DASYUT010000295.1 GCA_036000965.1 Actinomycetes bacterium | reverse complement strand
AGAGAAGGGATCCCCTGCATACTACCAGGGCACGTTCAGCCAAGACGGTGACACCCTCACCGGCGCATGGGTGTATCCGGGCGGCGGCGGTTATTCCACGACCTCGACCAGGGTCAAATAGCGCGGCAGGGAGCCCACGAGGACATGCTTCGGAGGTGGTCACCGGCGTGAGCAGGATCGTCATCGACATCGAGGATGGGAGGGTGACGGATGGCAACGGATCTAGAGACAACGAGCTCGATCACGATCAACGCCTCCACTGCAAGAGTCTGGGAGGCCTTGACGACGCCTGACCTGATCAAGCAGTGGTTCTTCGGGGTCGACACGGAGACGGATTGGGAGGTGGGAAGCGCAATCATCCACAGGGGCGAGTACCAGGGCAAGCCGTACGAGGACAAGGGGAGATCATTCGGCTCGAGCCTCAGCGACTCCTCGAGCACAGCCATTGGAGCCCGCTTTCCGGCAAGACGGACAGTCCCGAGAACTACCAGCAGGTCACGTGGCAGCTCTCGGAGCGCGATGGCGGAACCGAGCTCACGATCACGGAGCACAACCTGCCCTCCGAGCAAGCGAAGGAGGTCTCTGACGAAAGCTGGAAGACCGTCCTAACCAACCTGAAGGAAGTGCTCGAGGAGTAGTCGGCCCAAGACCTGCATGTAGCTCATGGTTTCGGTCAAGCTCAGCGGCTCCATCGGAACGACCGCCAACAACCGGAGATCCGGCCGGCCGCACGGCTCGCTCGGGCCTCGAAGAGAAGAATGGATCACCAATCGGCTCTTGAACCCACGGCCCGGACCATCATCGAAGCGAACTGGTATATGGCGCTTGGGACTGCCGACGGGACCCCGCCATTTTCGACGTTCCTGGAACCTCGATGGGATCCACTCGAGCGGGTGGGGACACCGCCCGAAGTGCAGCTCCTCGGCCAGCACCCGTCCTCGCGGTGATCGGATCCGGACCCACGACTGGGAGGAACGATGGACGGCCAGCAGGATCTCGGGGCCATCGCCAGGGGCATCATCGACGCCAACCTGTACATGACGCTGGCAACCGTCGACGAAGCCGGCCGACCCTGGGTCGCGCCGGTGTTCTACGCGGCCAAGGGGTCCACGCAGTTTTACTGGATCTCCTCGCCAGAGGTGACGCACTCACGCAACCTCGCACGGCGTCCGCACGTCAGCATCGTGGTGTTTGACTCGCAGGTGCCCGCCAGCACCGGTCAGGCCGTGTACATGTCCGCGGTGGCTGAGGAGCTGGCGGGCGCAGACATCGACCGGGGCCTGGAGGTCTACCCTGGCCCCGCCGGGCGTGGGGGGCGCGCGATGACACCGGAGCAGCTTCGACCGCCCGCTCTCTACCGCCTGTACCGCGCGACCGTGTCGCAGCACTGGATCCTCTGCCCGAGGAGCTCCGGGCCGTGTACCGTCCACGGGCGCGCCTTCGACCATCGGATCATGGTGACCTTGTAGGCGGCGGACGAGGCCGACACCATGCCCGAAGCCGAGTGCGGCCGGCGGATCGAGAAGCCGGGGCGCCAAGATCATCGAGCTGCGCGGCCGCCGCGACGAACTCCCCGATGCCTGGCCACCCCACCCCTCCAGCTATCCACCGAGCGGAGCCGGCCGGCGTGCGCGACGCGGCCATCTGCCCCTGGGATGGTTGGCATGACCGTATCCTGCCCGGCCGGGCGGTCCAGGCCCAACCCCTCAACCCAACCCCCAGGACCCGTTACTGCGATGGTGCAAGCCGTCGCCGGATCGCGGCGGCGAAGGCCTGGGGGGCCTCGACCGGCGTGAAATGCCCGACGCCGTCGAGGAATTCCAGCTCCGCGGCGCTGAAGAACGCCTCCAGCCGGTCCGACCATGCGCGCGGGAACAGGGGATCATGCTCTGGCCACAGGACGGTGGTGGGCACCGCGATCCGCTCCTGCGGCGCAGGCGCCCGCTCGGCCAGGGACGTCGCCACCGTCCCGGACCCGGCGCGGTACCAGCCGACCGACGCAGTGAGGGCGCCGGGCGGCCCGTAGCCGTCGAGCAGGTGCGCAAGGCGCCGGTCGCCGGGCTCGAAGGCTGGCCCCGACCAGTGCGACCAGAAATGCCGCAGGTACGCACGGACCGCCGCCGGGCGGCCGTCGACCAGCTCCTCGATCAGCCCAAGGGTGTGAAACGGCTGGTACCAGAACTCGCGCTGGGCAGCGGCCGTCAGGACGCGCTCGCCGGCGCCCGGCAGCGGTGGTGAGAGCACCAGCGCCCGCACCCGGTCCGGCGCCGCGCGGGCAACCGCCTGCGCGATCCGGCTCCCGATGTCGTAGCCGGCGAGCACCGGTGGCCGGAGGCCGAGCTCGTCGATCAGCCCGAGCACGCTGCGGGCCTGCGCCGCCGCGGAGTAGGCATCGGCCGGGGACACCGGGTGCTTGTCCGACGCGCCGAACCCGCGCAGGTCCGGCGCGACAACCTCGGCATGGCGCTCCAGCCGGGGGACGAGGGCGCCGAAGTCGGTCCGGTCGCCGGGCCAGCCGTGGAGGAGCACCACCGGGTCGCCGGCACCGTGACGGCCGTAGGCCAGACAGAAGCCGTCAACCGGCGCCGACCGCGGCATCCCCGTCGTCCTCCCAGCGCCACCGACAGCCGCTCTCAGCCGGCCGCCCCGGCGATGCGTTCCGTGTCAACAGCACCTTCCGGGTGCCCCCAGCTGGACACAATACGAACCCAACACCGCTGGTCACCGGCCCGACCATCCGTCTGATGGCGCGCAACGCCAAGGTTCGCCGGGACGGCTACCGCAAGACGCCGCCACGCTGACGTGGCTTGGCGTCTGGATCTTATCGTGGGCGGCGGCGTTCACGGACCGCCCAACCGCCGGCGGCTTCCGGGTCGGAGGGTCAGTTCACGGAGGTCGCCTCGGCCGAAGACGCTCGCCGCCGCGAGCGGGTCGCACCAGCGGAAGCCTGGTTGCATCCTGGCAGGACGGAACGCACCTCGCGTTCCTGGGGATGACGCCGGCGCAGTCAAGGCAGGCGTGGTCGAGGATGAGAGGCCGTTCCATCACGTGGATGAGGTCGACCGCACCGGTGGTGGGGTTGCCGGTGACCTTGGCGCCAACCTGGATACCGGGAACGAGGTACTGGTGGCAGAGCACCTACCTGCACACTCCTGGCTGGCGCCTGGGGCACCGGCAGGGGCGTGGAAATCGGCGTTAGGGTCGTCGATGCTGTAGCTGTCGGGGAGCACCAGCGACGGGTCGCCCTGGGCGTCCGCCTTGGGGTCGGGCGCGTCGACGCCGTGCTGGCGCAGGCACGCCGCGAAGCGGACCAGGTGGTCGAGGATCTCGGTCTTCTGGCCCTGGGTGAGCGGACGGTCGAAGCGGTCCGAGCCGGAGAGGTACATGCACGTGGCGTGGGCGGCCCGCACGGCAGGGTCGGGGCTGTCGTCGGGGGGGTTGGTCATGTTGCGGAAGGCGCCGTTGTGGTCGGGTCGGGCATGTCGATCCCGTGGGCGCGCATGCAGCGCGCGTACGCCAGGGCCGCGTCGCCGGGCGTCACCCCCCTGCCGGCGGTCGTCGTCGTGGTGGCGGCGGCGCGGCTCCCGGCGACCGGCGGGCGGGGGCCGAGCGAGGCGACGCCCCGGGGGGCGGCCGGGCGCGCGGTGCACCCCGACAGCAGCGCGACGAGCACCAGCAGCGCGACGGTGGCCGGCCAGCCGCGGCCGGCCGGGGCCGGCCGGCGGGGCTGGTCGCTTCGGCCAGGGTGGTGGCCGGCAGTGATCCGCGACCGCGGTGCGCGCTGGAGACGTGGGATGCACGCCGTCGTGAGCGCTTGAGGGGCGACGCGAGCTGGACACTGCGATTGCGCCACCCCTCAACCTCAAGCCGGGTCCGGGCATCGGTCGCCGGGGCCGGCCCGTGCTCCGATGGCCGGTGCTACTCGTGGATGATGTCGACCTCGCCTACCCTGATGGATCCCAACCTGGTATTCCCGGTAAGCAGCGCGGGCTCAGGGGTGAAGTTAGTGGTTCCATCCGAGACGGTGCCGGACGCGGTGGCCTGCCGGAAGGTGCCGTCCAAGTGGAAGTTCACCTTCAACCCCGGCTCCTTCAGGTGGAAGCGGTCGTCCTGGCTGAAGGTGTCGCCAAACCCGGTCCAGCGCACGCTGACGGCCACCGGGAAGGAGGTGCTGGACACATCGTCGAAGACCTCGATGGTCGCGGTCAAGGTCGCCGCGGTGAACTGCTTGTCGATCTGAAACTCGCCGGGCGCCAACACCGCAAAGCCGTAGGCGGCAAGCAGCTGGGTCTGGGTGCAAACGTCGGACTGGAAGATATAGACCTCGCCCCCCGACGCTGCTTCGGGCCCGCCCGGGTCGGTCTTGAAGCGGCCGTCGGAGGCGAGGACGTAGACGACGGTTTGGATGCATCCCTGGGTTGAGGAGAACTCCGCCTGCGCGGTCTGGCCCTTGAAGCTCACATGCAGGGTCACTGCCCCGTCGGCGCGTGCCGGCAGGGCGAGGGCCATCAGGACCACGGCGAGGCTGACGACGGTCAGCAGGCGCGTTCGCATCCCTGGGCTCCTTTCGTTCTTGGTTGCGGACCTTGTGCCCGCGAGGAGACGGGACGCCATGGCAGTTCAGGGCGTCCGACTGGCAGAACCAGGAGATCGTCCCAGGCGCAGAGCGGATCAACCCTGGTGCAGGCCGTTCTGTTGGGTCACCTCCCTTCGCCGGCGAGCAGCGCGGGTAGGGAGTACGACGCGGTCATCGGTCACCTCGGTGGGTGCGCGGGATCGTTACCAACCCCAGTGTTGGGGGGTGGGCGTACGCTCGTCGTCGGCTGGCAAGCGACTGTCGTGCTGCACGATCGGCGTGCCGCGCCTACGTCGCGGCGCGTAGGTAGTCGGCGGGGGTCAGCTTCCGCCCCGGGGGGCCAGGCCGGCCTGGAAGGCGACCACCACCAGCTGGGCGCGGTCGTGGGCATGCGGGCCGCCGCTGCTGGAAGCCGTCGGGGGTGAGAGCCGCACCTTGGCGGTCCGACCCAACGCCGGTAACTGCATGCTCAAGTCGACCAGATGCCGGCCGACCCGCTGCTGCGCGACCACGAAGGCGCCATCGCTCCCGCGAGCCGGCGAAGCGCGAAGGCGCCCGGCGGTCATGCCCGGGGAGGCGCCAACCGCGACCGCAAGCACGCTCACCAACGCCACAGCAGCGGAGCACGACCTGGACGGCGACGACGGCCACTGGACATCACGCCATCCTCCCTGCTCAGAAGAGCCTTCCTCATCGTTCAGATCACGTCGGCTTCGCGGGAGCCACGACAGATCCACGCCTAGCAGCGCTGCGGCCCCAGCAGGCGTGAAGTTGGCGCCTCTCCTCCGACCGCCAGCTGGTTCCGCATTGACGTTACCGCCGAAGGCAGGGACGTTCCCCGGCAGTTTCCCGGCAGCTCGAGCCCCTACTGGTTCCCTGCGCATGGACACCTGGTTCATGCAGCCACGGGCTGCCGGTGTGCGTGATCGTCTCGTAGTCGACGGACCGCGGTAGTAGCCGAGGGCGGAGTCGCACCGAAGGTGGGTTGCGTGGGCCGGGTGGTGGTCAGCGGGCACGGATGGCGTCAGCGCGGACAGGGGGCTGGTGCTGCTGGAGCACTTCGCGGCGGCCGCCGCCGCCGGGCATCCGCTGGCCGAGGCCCCGCGACTGCGCCCAGCCGACCTCCAAGGGACCGTCATGCGGATCCCGGCCGGCGGCACCTCACCCGAGGAGCCTGTCGCCGGTTCGCCGACCATTTCGGCATTCCGATGGACACCAGAGGCCATAACCTCGGGCTGGAGCACGCCATCGAGCAGCTTCGACGCGACCCGGCACGCTGCACCCTCTTCGGCGGCGACTGGGCCATCCCCGCCCATGCGGCCATCCGGCTGGTTCCCCTGCACCCGACGCCGTGCTATCTGTGGTCGCTGGTGTGGCGCGAGGCGAACCAGCACCCACTGCTGGGGCGGCTACGGAGCACGCCATCCAGGCCGGGCGAACCGAGGGCTGGTTGCCTACGAGCCCCAGCACGAGACCCAAGAAGACGCGGCCGAACGCGTCGAGGATCGTGCCGGCCCACGACGGCAGAGTTGGTCCCAGTTCAGCGGGACGAGTTCTTGGTACCGCCGGTCAGGCGAGCCGGTAGAGGATCGGCATCGCGCCGGTCCGGTTCGCCCGCAGGTTGGCGAGCATGTAGGTGCGGAAGCTGGGCTTGGTCAGCTGGCGGAGCAGGAAGCGCGGCAGGCTGTCGTCCCAGCGCGCATGGTTGACGAAGACGTAGTCGGCGCCCCCGAACGGCGCAAGCACCGTGGAGTTGTCCAGCCCGGTCTCCACCGCAAACCAGCCGGCGAGGTAATCCCACAGTTGCAGCGCCACCGCCGCGTCGTCGGCGACGAAGTAGTTGAACAGGAACAGGCCCTGCCGGGCCTTGTCGACGTCGCCAACCCGCCTGACGCAGCGGGCGGTCATGAGGTGGACGTCGGTGGCTGCCTCCGTGGCCGCCTCGACGAGCAGCTTGTAGGGCTCGGTGGCCTGGACCTCGCCGATCACCTCGGGCGAGGTCGTCTCGATGAGCACCACGACGTCGTAGCGCGCGACGTGGGGGGCTTTCTCCTTGGCGTAGCCGGCGGGCGGCGCAACCAGGATGGCGCGGTAGACGGTGGCCTTCTGGACCGCGCCGAGGCGCTCCAGCTGGCGCGCCAGCGACTGCAACCGGCCGAGCAGCGCCGCCTTCTGCGGGCTCTTGCCCGGAACGGCGCACGCCCGCGCGGCGGGTTGATGACGGCGGCCACGTGGATGTAGCCGAGCGGCGGCGGCTCGATGAGTGTGACCGGAGGATACTTGGGCTGCGGGTTGACGATCTCCAGGTCCATGATCGGCTCCTCCCCCGATTTGGGTCCTCACCCACGCCGTGGCGCGAAGGAACGGGCCTTGCGCCAGGCGGCGCTGTCCAGGAAGAACTTGTGCACCATGAGCGCAGGGAAACCACCGGACGCAGCGGATGCGACAGGTGCTGGCGGGGTTGCTGCTGGTGGCAGTTGCTACCAGCAGCAACCGACAGGTCTGCCAGGCACCAGCACCGCTTGTGTGCTCGGACTGCGTTCACCGAACCCGTCGACCTTCCGCTTCTGCGAGCAACGCTGGACCCTTCTCCGACCGGAGGGATAGTTGGGCTTCGCAGCATTGCCGGCGTCGCGGTCAGCGAGACGACCGTGAAGACCCACGTCGGCCGGCTGCGCCTCCCGCTCGAGGTAGAAACGCATTGTTGGCCACCAGCAGGCACCTCGCCTCCTCCAATGCCCGCTTACTCGTAGGCGATCGCGCGTAGCACGTCGGTGCGTGCTGCCCTGGCCGCGGGGAGGATGGCCGCGGCCAGCCCGACGATGACCGCCAGCGCCAGGAGGACCGCCGTCGACCTCCAGGGCAGCGACAGGACCGAGACGAACTCGTCGGGCACGGCGCGGACCACGGCCGTGCCCAGCGCGGCCCCGACCAGCACGCCGAGCAGGGCGCCGAACACGGCGATCACGATGGACTCGACCGCCACCATCTGCATGACCTGGGACCGGCCCATCCCGACCGCACGGACCAGGCCGAGCTCGCGGGTCCGTTCCAGGATCGACAGCGCGAGCGTGTTGATGATGCCGAGCACCGCGATGACGATCGACAGGCCGAGCAGGACGTACAGCATCACCACGGCGGTGTCGACCTGGCTGGTCAGCTGCGCCAGGAAGTCGGCCTGGCTGCGGACGGCGACCTCTGGGTTGTCGGTCAGCAGCGCGGCCACCCGCTGCTGGATGGCGGGAGCGTCGGCGCCCTGCTGCAGGTGGATGTAGCCGAAGTTGGCCTGCGGCGAACGGAAGCCCGCGGTGGCGTCGTCGAGCGACAGCAGCAGCGGCCCGGGGACCAGCCGTGACCGCGCGAAGACGCCGACCACGGTGTAGGACGTTGGGCCGCGGCGCTGGGTCGCCAGCTCGACCGTCTCGCCGACGGCGAGGTTGTGGTCGTTCGCGAACCCGTCGTCGACCACGAGCTCGCCCTTGCGCAGGGTCCGGAGCTGGCCTGCGGTCGCCTTCAAGCGGAAGATGGTGGCCATCGCGGGGAGGTCGCCGGCGGCGACGTCGGTGGCGTCGCTGCCGAGCTGGGCGACGTCGGCGTGGACCGCGACCGCCTGCGCCACCCCCGGGAGCCGCTTCGCCTGGTCGATCACGGTGGGGTCGTAGGTCGCCGCCGAAGGGCCCCCGATGTCGTCGCCGGCGATGATGAGCTCCGCGGCCAGGCTCTGGCGGACCACGCCTTGGAGGCTGGCCTGCAGGGAGCTGGCGAGCACGCTGACCCCGGTGACCAGCGCGATGCCGACCATCAGGGCGGCCGCGGTGACCGCGGTGCGTCGGGGATTGCGCGCCGCGTTCCGCTGGCCCAGCTTGCCGGGCGTCGACCAGGCGAGCAGCCGGCCGAGCGCCGCCACGGCGGGTCGGCTGATCGCGGGGGTCAGCATGGCGACGCCGACGAAGGTCAGCAGCACGCCGCCCAGCAGCGCAGGGAGGGTGGCGTCGCCGAGGTCGCCGAACAGCGCCGCCCCCACCGCGGCGACGCCGAGCAGGGCGGGGACCGACCCCGCGACGGTCAACCCGGTGAGCGGCCTGTCGGGCGTGGCGGCATCCCGCAGCGCCGCGACCGGTGGGACCCGGGAGGCCCGCAGCGCCGGCAGCAGCGCCGCGACGACCGTGACGAGCACGCCGACCAGGTAGGAGGCGACGACCGCGGAGCCGGGCAGGGTGAGCGCGGCGTCGGGGAAGGTCAGCCCGCTTTGGGCCTGCATGACCGCCCGGAGCAGCGCGGCGACCCCGAGGCCGGCGAGCAGGCCGAGGGTGGCGGCGAGCAGCCCGACCAGGACGGCCTCGACCAGCACCGACCGCAGGACCTGGCCACGGCTGGCGCCCAGCGACCGCAGCAGCGCCAGCTCCCGGGTCCGCTGGGCGACCAGGATCGAGAAGGTGTTGAGGATCAGGAAGGCGCCGACGAACAGCGCGACCCCGGCGAAGCCGAGCAGGAAGGCCCGGATGAAGCCGAGGAACCCCTCCACGTCGCTGGCCTGGTCGGCGGCGACCTGCTGGCGGGTGCGGACGACGTAGCCGCCGCCCAGCCCAGCCTGGATGGCGTCACGCAGCTCGGCCGGCGAGATCCCCTGCTGGGCCTGGACGTTGACGACGCTGTACACGCCGCGCTTGCCGAGCAGCAGCTGCTGGGCGACCGGCTCGGTGAACGCCACCCGCGTCTCGCCGCCCAGCGAGTCCCGGCCGCCGGTGTAGCCGAAGATCCCGACCAGCGTGAACGTCTTTTTCGGTTGGAGGGTGAGCACCCCGAGCTTGTCGCCCACCGTGAAGTTGCCCTGCTTGGCGAGGCCGGCGTCGATCGCGACCTCCTCGGGCGCTGCCGGTCCGCGGCCTGTGCGGAGCTGGGTGAAGCCGACCTCGCCGCGCCAGCCGACGCCGAAGCGCGGCGGTCCTGAGCTGCCGATCACCTTGCCGTCGTGGCCGATGACCCGGGCGCCGTCGGCGATCACTGCCCCGATCGCGCTTTGAACCCCGGGCACCGCGGCGACCCTGCCCACCGTCTCGGCGGGGATCGGGGTGGTGACCGGGTCGCCGCCGCGTTCTGCCTCTTGGACGTGTTGGGCGCCGGTGACCTGGACGTCGAGGTTCTGGTTGACCGTCTGGAACAGGGCGTCGAATGACCTGCCGAGGGTGTCGGTGAGCACCAGCGCGCCGGAGACCGCCAGCACGCCCAGCACCACCGCCAGGGCTGACAGCAGCAGCCGCAGCTTGCGCGCCAGCAGGCTCTTCAGGGTCGCGGTGAACATCACGCCTCCCTCTCGTTGCTATCGAGGTGCTTCATCTGCTCCAGCACCCGTGCGGCGGTCGGGTCGGCCAGCTCACCGACGATGCGGCCGTCGACCAGGAAGACCACCCGGTCGGCGTAGGCGGCCGCGGTCGGGTCGTGGGTCACCATGACGACGCTCTGGCCGAGCTCCCGCGCCGAGTGCCGCAGGAACCCCAGCACCTCGGCGCTGGAGTGGGAGTCCAGGTTGCCGGTGGGCTCGTCGGCGAAGACCACCTGCGGCCGGGTGACCAGCGCGCGGGCGCAGGCGACCCGCTGCTGCTGGCTGCCGGAGAGCTGCGCCGGCCGGTGGCCGAGCCGGTCGCCGAGCCCGAGGGTCGCGACGATGCGGTCCAGCCACGCCTGGTCCGGCTTGCGGCCGCCGATCGCCAGCGGCAGCGTGATGTTCTCCGCGGCCGTCAGCGTCGGCAGCAGGTTGTACAGCTGGAAGACGAACCCGACCTGCTCCCGGCGCAGGCGGGTCAGCCCACGGTCGCCGAGGGCGTCGACCTGGGCGTCGCCGATCCACACCTGGCCGCCGCTGACCCGGTCCAGCCCGGCGAGGCAGTGCAGCAGGGTCGACTTGCCCGACCCCGACGGGCCCATGATCGCGCTGAAGCGGCCGCGCGGGAGGTCGAGGGTCACGCCGGCGAGCGCGTCGACCCGGGTCGCCTCGGTGCTGCCGTAGACCTTCCACACGTCCACCGCCCGGGCGGCCAGGCCCGTGCCGGCCGCTGTTGCCGCTGTTGCGCCCCGCATTCATGCCTCCCAGCTCTGTGGCGGGCGAGCGCCCGCGCCTACCAGCCACGCCTGCGCAACGGAGCTGCTCGAGACGTTCCCGGTACTCGTCGGTGGTGAGCTCGCCGCGGGCGTACCGCTCGGCCAGCACGTCCCTGGCCCGCTCCGCCCCGGAGCGCTCACGCGGCCGGGCGCCGCGGACCACGAACCAGACCACGGCGGCGACCAGGGCGACCCACAGCAGCAGCACGACCGGCCCCCACAGCCACGCCCACCCGCCGCCGGGCCCCCACCCATGCCGCCACCGCTCACCCCCGAAGGCGGTCAGCACGGCCAGGACATACCAAGCGGTCATCGGTCACCTCGGTCGGCACGCAGGGTCGTCACCGACCCCAGTCTCGGGGCGTGGGCGTACGCCCGTCGTCGGCTGGCAAGCGACTGTCGTGCTGCACATCGGACGTGGCGTGCCTACCTCGCGGCGCGTAGCCGACGGGCGTCAGCTTGCGTGCGGGTGGCCAGGCCGGAGCCGACGGGCGTCAGCTTTGGTCCGGGGTGGCCAGGCCGGCCTGGAAGGCGACGACGACGAGCTGCGCGCGGTCGTGGGCCCGCAGCGTGCCCATCGCCCGGCTGACATGGGTGCGCGCGGTCGCGGGGCTGACCACCAGCCGCTCGGCGATCTCCTCGTTGGCCAGCCCCTCGGCCACCAACACCACCACCTCACGCTCCCGCTCGGTGAGCGCGCGCACGCCCGGGTGCGGCGCCGGCCGGCGCGCCCGCCTGGCC
>DASYUT010000294.1 GCA_036000965.1 Actinomycetes bacterium | reverse complement strand
CGCTGGTCGTTGCCGAACGCCCGCCACTCGGCCTGGGTGAGGGACTGGTCGATCAGCGGCAGCACGTCGCGCTCCTCGTGGGTCAGGTGGCCGTACAGCGCGCTGGCCAGGGCATCGACGGTGTCCCCGAGGCGCTGGTGGTCATGCCCCGAGGTGACCCCCGTGCGGTGACAACCATCCCGTCTGTGCCCGAACCATTGCATCCACGACCGAAACCGTCGCCGTGACAAGCCGCTCCACATCAGGGGCTAGTAGGCCGGTCAAGTAGCCGGATCGAGCTGGTTGCGCCCTGCTGCACATAGAAGACGCGCAGGTCATGAGTACGAGTGCTTTGCTCGCAGATCGGACATCTCGGCTACTTGACCGGCCCTCTAGGTCCGCTCAGGGCGCGTCGGTGACCTGCAGCGGCGTGACCGGGACGCCATCGCTCCACCTGCCCATGAAGCGTTGCTCGGTGGTCCCGCCGAGCGCCAGGCGGCAGTCCCGCCGCGCGACCGCGCAGCGCTGCAGCCCGTCAAGCAGCTTCCACGGGCCGTAGAAGTCCAGCGCGTCCGGCGGGTTGCCGCTGCCGCTGAGCGACAGGAAGTGGTCGGCGACCAGCCCGGGCGTGCCGTGCTCGTCGCTGCGGACCAGCACGTAGTCCTTGCTGGCCGCAGGGAGGTGGCCGAGCGCGGCCCACAGGGCCTTGGGGCCCTCCTGGCCAACCCGGTCGTCGCGGTCGGAGGCCAGCACGAGCACCAGGCTGGACGGGGCGATGCCACCCAGCACCCGCAGGCTCTCTTCGTCCTCCAGGCGTGGCTGCAGCGCGAACACCGCTGTCGGGCGCGGCAGCCGCTGCGTGCCGCTGTCGGCAGCCAGCTGGGCGGCCATGTTCCCGCCGACCGAGTGGCCCACCAGCACCAGGTGGTCCCACTGCGGCGTGACGTGCCCCGGCCGTGCCAGCGCCCGCACCGCCGCCCGCAGCCCCGCCACCGGCCCCTTGCGCCGCTCGGTGTCCTCCATCCCCTGGAACGGCTGGTCCTGGAAGACCACGATGCTGCCCCGCCCCACCAGGTGGTCGATCCAGCCCTGGTACTCGTCGGGGCCGACGCCTTGGGTGAAGACCACCACCGGCGCGCTGCGGGGCGTGGGCTTGTCCGGCTCGAAGACCGTCACGCTGCCAGGAGAGCCGCTGACCTGGGTGATCCGCACCCCGGCGTGGCGCCGCTGGCTGCCGCCTGGGCCCTGCAACGGCTGCGTCGGCGGTGCGATCGCCCGGGTCGCTGAGGGTGCGGACGGCCCTGCCCGGTCCCGCGCCGGGCCGCCAGCCGTGCAGCCGGCCAGCGCCAGGGCGACGAGCAGGCCCGCCAAGCGGCGGCCACGCCACGCCCTGGGTCCGCTGCCTGCAGGTCCCACCATCGGCCTCCACGAACGCGAGTGCCATCTGCTCCGACTTCGGAGTATCTTTGCTCCGGATCCGGAACATGGCAACCCCTTTGGCCCTGGCGGAGCGACCGCCGGGCGGTCACACTGACGCCGTGACACGCCACCTCGGCCAGCAACGCCGGATCTCGTTCCTGTTCGACCTGTTCGCCGTTGGCCACCGGGTCCGGGTCCTGCTCGGCCAGACCATGGCCGACGCCGGCCTGCGGCCCGACGAGTACGCGATGTACAGCGCGGTGCTCAAGGCCGGTCCGCTGACCATCAGCGAGCTGGCGCAGATGGTGGGGATGCCGCTGACCACGGTGTCGGACTACGTCCGCACCATGACCACCCGTGGCCACGCCCACCGCTCCCGCAACCCGGCCGACAGCCGCTCCTACCTGGTCTGCCTGACCGAGGACGGGACCGCCGCCCATCGCGCCGCCAGGGTCAGCTTCGCCGACGCCATCAACCGCGTCCGCCAGGCGCTGCCCATCCCCGAGCAGGACCTTCTCCGCGCCCTGCACGCTCTCGACGACGCCGTCCGCCAAGTCCTAGAGGAGCTGCCCGCCGAGGACCGCCGCCAGCAGCGCGCCATCACCGGCGCCGCTGCTGGACGCTAAAGCGGACCGCGCCCACAGCAGCGCGCAGCTCATCGATCTTGCTGCCCGGGCTTCTCCAGGCTCCCTCCGTGCCCTCCGCAGCCGCGATACGCTCCGGGCATGGAGGTTGCGCGGACGACCCTGGGGTTGCTGGTCTTGGCGGTCGTTGCGAGCGTGGTGCCACTGGTCGACGGCGTGCACCAGGCACGCGCGGTCGCGTGGTCGGCCGGCCGTGGTGCTGTCCAGCTCCTGACCGTCGGGCTGGTGCTCGGGGCGGTGTTCCGCGCTCCTTTGGCGGTGCTGCCCCTGCTTGCGGTGATGGCGGTGGCGGCGACCGCGACGGTCACCCCCCGATTGGCCGACCTGCCGGTGCTCGGGTGGTGGCGGCGCCCGGCCGCGGTGGCCGTGGCGGTGGTCACGGGCGCGACGGTGACGGGAACGGTCGTGTTCGCGACCGGCGCGCTGCCGCTGGGCGTCCGCAACGTCGTGGCCCTGGGCGGTATCACCTTGGGGGGTGCGATGACCGCATCGACGCTGGCCGGCCGCCGGTTCCTCGCCGAGCTCCGCAGCCGGCGAGCCGAGGTCGAGGGCAAGTTGGCCCTCGGGGCGACGATGCAGCAGGCCACCGGTGACCTGGTTCGCGTGGCGGTCGGCGAGGCGCTGGTGCCCGCGCTGGACCAGACCCGCACGACCGGGTTGGTCACGCTGCCCGGGGCGTTTGTAGGCGCACTGTTCGGTGGTGCCAGCCCCCTGGCGGCTGCCCGCTTCCAGCTCGTCGTCCTCGTCGGCCTGCTCGCCGCCGAGAGCGTCGCGGCAGTCGTGCTGCTGCGGCTGCTGGCCGCCGTGCCGTTCCTGCCGATGAGCACGACCGAGCCCTGATCTGGCTCCGGTTCCAAGAGCCGGGCGGGTCAGGCATCTCTCTTGCATGACGCCCCTTCACCGCGGCACATCGACGGCATGCCAGATCTCCTGCCGCTCCCGCTCGCTGAGTCCCCCCCAGACACCGAAGGACTCGCCATGGGCAAGGGCGTACAGGCGGCACGGCTCGACCACGGGGCAGACGGCGCAGATCTCCTTGGCCTGTCGCTCGCGGAGCGCCCGCCGACTCGGGCGCTCGCCGTCGCCGCCGAAGAACACGGACGTGTCGGTGCCGTGGCAGGCGGCGTGGAGCCGCCAGGACCAGCCGGCAGGCGACCAGACCGCGTCACCGTTCCCATTCCTGCGCATCGCGGCTCCCTCCTTCGCTCGGCGCACGCACTGGACGTGCCACAAGCTGTCAGAAGCGGGCCCGGGTTCGAATCCACACTGCGATTGGTCCGACGGAACTGTGTCTGCCTGGCCTGGTGGCCTTCCTGGCCTGATCGTGGGCTCGCGCTACTCGCCCGACACGCGCCGGCTGCGCGAGTTCGCCGCCCGCAACCGGTTGCCGCACCGGTGGATCGACCTGGAGGAAGACAGGGAGGCGGAAGCGCTGCTGCGCGAGCTGGGCATCTCGCCGCAGGAGACGCCGGTCGTGATCTGGAGCGAGCACGTGCTTCGCAACCCGAGCAATGCGGAGCTGGCACGCGCGATCGGCCTGCCGGCACCAGGCCCGGCCGAGACCGCCTGCGACCTCGTCATCGTGGGCGCCGGCCCGGCTGGGCTCACGGCCGCCGTCTACGGCGCCTCCGAGGGGCTTGCGGCGGTCGCGCTCGACGCGGTCGCGACCGGCGGCCAAGCCGGGACCTCCTCGCGGATCGAGAACTACCCCGGCTTCCCCTCTGGCATCTCCGGCTCGGAGCTTGCCGAGCGGACCGTCATCCAGGCGGAGAAGTTCGGCGCCCGCCTCAGCGTGCCCGCCGAAGCCATCGCACTCGAGCAACGCGACGGGCATCACCTCATCAGGCTCGACGACGGGGGATCGGTCGCCGGCCGCACGGTCCTGGTCGCTACGGGCGCCCGCTACCGCAAGCTGCCCGTACCCCGCCTCGAGGAGTTCGAGGGAGTGAGCGTCCACTACGCAGCGACCCTGGTCGAGGCCCAGCTGTGCCGCAACGATCCGGTGGCGGTGGTGGGAGGCGGCAACTCCGCCGGGCAGGCGACGGTGTTCCTGATCCGGCACGCGGCGCGGGTCCGCCTGCTGATCCGCGAGGACGACCTGGGGAAGAGCATGTCACGCTACCTGGCCGACCGGATCGAACGCAGCCCCGCGGTGGAGATCCTGCGCTACACCGAGGTACGCGAGCTGGTCGGGGACCAGGGGGTGCTCGAAGCGGTCGTCGTCGAGGACGACCGGGCCGGGGAGCGCCGCACGATCCAGGCGCGTGCGCTCTTCGTCTTCATCGGCGCGGAGCCCTATGCGCGCTGGCTCGGAGGTCAGCTCGCGCTCGACAATCGTGGCTTCATCCTCACCGGACCCGATGCCATACGCGCCGCGGCGCATGGCCCCGGCCAGGACGCTCATCGCCAGCCGTTCCTGCTCGAGACCAGCCGGCCCGGCGTGTTCGCCGCGGGCGACGTGAGGAGCGGGTCGATCAAGCGGGTCGCCTCGGCCGTCGGCGAGGCGGCCATGGCCGTCCGCCTGGTGCACGAGTACCTCGAGTACGGGTAGACGACGGCGGTCAGGAGGCGATGGAGATGCCGGTGATGGGCGTGCCCAAGTTCGAGCGCTTCTTCCACGCCGACGACGGCGCCGATGACCAGCCCGTAGAGGGCCAGCGTCAGGCTGGAGATGACCGGGTCGACCCAGTTGAACAAGCCGAACAGCCAGCCGAACAGCGCACCGAGCAGCGCACCCTGCAGCGCGCCCGGCCGCGCCGCCTTGCCGTACCCCATCCGGCCGGTGACCTGCTCCACCCTGCCACGGCCGTCCGCCATGGCTGTTGGGGAGCTGGGTCGGGCTGTGGGGGATCTGGGGTCAGGCTGTTGGGGATCTGGGGTCAGGCTGTTGGGGATACAGGCTCAGGCTGTTGGGGAGCTTGGGTCAGGCTGCCGGCTTGGCGATCACCTCCTCGGCCCATCGGACCAGCGCAGCTGGTGGGACCGCCCCGACCTGCCTGGCGACTTCCCGGCCGTCGCGCAGGAGCACCAAGGTGGGGATCCCTTGGACGCCGAGGCGCTCGGCGACCCGGGGCGCTTGGTCGACGTTGACCTTGACCGCCTTGAGGCGCCCAGCCAGCGCCCGGGCTGCCTGCTCCACGCCGGGTTCGACGACCCGGCAGGGCCCGCACCACGGCGCCCACAGGTCGACCAGCACCGGCAGGGTCGAGCGGGCGGCGACCTCCTCGAAGTCGCTGTCGCCGGCGGTGGCCAGCCACGGGAGCGGGGTGTGGCAGGCCCCGCAGCATGGCACCCCGGTCGCCGTGGACGGCACCCGGTTGCGCTTGCCGCAGTTGGGGCAGACCACGATCTCGCTCACGGTCAGGCCGCCTCCTGGGACTCCGGCGGGTTCTCGTAGGTGACGACCAGCTCGCCCCCTTCGGCGTCCACCCGCACGATGGCGCCGTCGCGGACGTCGCCGCCCAGCAGGGCGCGGCCGATGCGGGTCTCCACCTCGTGGGAGATGAACCGGCGCAGCGGCCGGGCGCCGTAGACCGGGTCGAACCCCTGGGCGGCGATGACGCGGCGGGCCTCGTCGGTGAGCTCCAGCGTTATCCGCCGGTCGGCCAGGCGCCGGCGCAGCTCCTCGAACTGCAGGTCGACGATCCGCTCGATCTGCGGCAGCGTCAGCGGCTTGAACAGCACCACGTCGTCGACGCGGTTGAGGAACTCGGGGCGGAAGTGGCTGCGCAGCTCGGCCATGACCCGCGCTCTGGCGTCGGGCTTGATCTCCCCGTCGGGGGTGACCCCGTCCAGCAGGTACTGCGAGCCGATGTTCGAGGTCATGATAAGCACCGTGTTGCGGAAGTCGACGGTGCGGCCCTGGGCGTCGGTGATGCGGCCGTCGTCGAGCACCTGCAGCAGGGTGTTGAACACGTCGGCGTGGGCCTTCTCGATCTCGTCGAACAGCACCACCGAGTACGGCTTGCGCCGTACCGCCTCGGTGAGCTGCCCGCCCTCCTCGTAGCCGACGTAGCCAGGCGGGGCGCCGATCAGGCGGCTGACCGTGTGGCGCTCCTGGTACTCGCTCATGTCGAGCCGGACCATGTTCTCCTCGGTGTCGAACAGGGCCGCCGCCAGCGTCTTGGCCAGCTCGGTCTTGCCGACCCCGGTCGGGCCGAGGAACACGAACGAGCCAATCGGCCGGCGAGGGTCCTTGATCCCCGAGCGGGCTCGGATGATCGCGTCGGCGACCAGCCGGATCGCCTCGTCCTGGCCGACCACCCGCTGGTGGAGGATCTCGTCGAGGCGAAGCAGCTTCTCGCGCTCGCCCTCCTTCAGGCGGCTGATCGGGATCCCGGTCCAGGAGGAGACGATCTCGGCGATCTCGTCCTCGGTGACCACCTCGCGCAGCATCCGCCGGTCACCCAGCTTGGCGATCTGCGCCTCCTCGGCCTCCAGGCGCCGCTGCAGCTCGGCGAGCTTGCCGTAGCGCAGCTCGGCGGCCCGGTTGAGGTCGTAGTTGCGCTCGGCCTCCTCGGCCTCGCGGCGGACCTGCTCGAGCTCCTTGCGCAGCGCCTGTACCCGCCTGATCGCCTGCCGCTCGGACTCCCACTGGGCCCGGGCGGCGTCGGCCTGGGCGCGCAGGTCGGCCAGCTCGCGGCGGAGCTCCTCCAGCCTTGCCTTACTGGCCGGGTCGGTCTCCTTGGCCAGCGCCGCCTCCTCGATCTCCAGGCGCGTCACCCGGCGGGTCAGCTCGTCCAGCTCGGCCGGCATCGAGTCGATCTCGGTGCGCAACCGCGCGCACGCCTCGTCGACCAGGTCGATCGCCTTGTCGGGCAGGAACCGGTCGGTGATGTAGCGGTGGCTGAGGACGGCCGCGGCGACCAGGGCGCCGTCCTGGATCTTGACGCCGTGGAAGACCTCGAGGCGTTCACGCAGCCCCCGCAGGATCGAGATGGTGTCCTCGACGCTGGGCTCGTCGACCAGCACCGGCTGGAAGCGGCGCTCCAGGGCGGCGTCCTTCTCGATGTGCCTGCGGTACTCGTTGACGGTGGTGGCCCCGATCATGTGCAGCTCGCCGCGGGCCAGCATCGGCTTGAGCATGTTGCCGGCGTCCATCGCGCCCTCGGCGGCGCCGGCGCCGACCACTGTGTGCAGCTCGTCGATGAACAGCAGGATGCGGCCCTGCCCGGCGCGGACCTCGTTGAGCACCGCCTTGAGCCGCTCTTCGAACTCGCCCCGGTACTTCGCCCCCGCCACCAGCGAGCCCATGTCGAGTGCGAAGATGGTCTTGTCGCGCAGCCCCTCGGGCACGTCCCCGCGCACGATCCGCTGGGCCAGGCCCTCCACGATGGCGGTCTTGCCGACCCCGGGATCACCGATCAGCACCGGGTTGTTCTTGGTCTTGCGGGACAGGATCTGCATCACCCGGCGGATCTCGGCGTCGCGCCCGATCACCGGGTCGAGCTTGCCGTCGCGGGCGTCGGCCACCAGGTCGCGCCCGTACTTCTCCAGGGCTTCGTAGGCAGCCTCGGGCATCGCGGAGGTGACCCGCTGGTTGCCGCGGACCCGGGTGAGGGCGGTCAGGTAGCGCTCCCGGGTGAGGCCCTGCTCCTTCAGGAGCCGCCCGGCGGCCGTGGCCGAGCCCTCGTCGATGAGCGCCAGCACCAGGTGCTCGACCGAAACGTACTCGTCCTTGAGCCGGCCCGCCTCCCGCTCGGCGGCGTCGAACAGGCGGGCCAGCCGCTGGGTGACCATCACCTGCCCGGGAGCGGCTCCGGGTCCGGTCACCCGCGGCCGGCGGCCGAGCTCCGCCTCGATCCCGGTGCGGAGCGCGTCCGGGTCCGCGCCGGCCGCAATGAGCAGCCGGGTCGCCAGCCCCTCGGGCTGGTCGAGCAGGGCCAGCAGCAGGTGCTCGCCGTCGACCTCGGTATGGCCGAACCGCAGCGCCTTGGTCTGGGCGTCGTGCAAGGCCTCCTGGGACTTCTGGGTCAGACGGTTGAGATCCACAGCTGGTCATCACTCCTTGCTGGCTCTCGGGGCCGGGTGCGCAGGGCGCGCTCAAGGACGTCGATGCGGTCAAGGAGGTCCAGCACCAGGCCGATCGCGGCATAGTTCAGCGACAGGCCGGCACGCAGGCGCTGGATCCGGGCGAGGGTGACCAGGTCGGCGTGGGTGAACCACAGCTCGCCGACGCCGTCACGGGTCGCCTGCAGGAGCCGAGCGTCACCAGGCGGCGGACGAACTCGGGGTGCAGGCCGGCGCTGGCGGCGAAGCCGTCCAGGCTGAGCCGCCACGGCCGCGCCATGGGGTAGCGCGCGACACGCCCGCCGGCTTGGCCTCGTGGCTGGCCGGCTTGGCCTCGCGGCTGGCCGGCGCGGCCTCGCGGCTGGCCGGCCTGGCCTCGTGGCTGGCTCACCGCTCCCTCCTCGGGTCGAAGGTGGACACGTTGGCCAGCTCCTCGAACAGCTTGCGCTCCTGGCGACTGAGCTTCCTGGGCACCATGATCCGCACCTCGGTGTACAGGTCGCCGGGCTGCCCTCTGGGATTGGGCATGCCCTGGCCGCGCAGCCGCAGCCGCCGGCCGCTCGAGGAGCCGGGTGGGACCTTCACCTTGACCTCCCCGCCCGGGGTGTCGACCGGCACGGTCGCCCCGAGCGCCGCCTCCCAGGGGCTCACCCGCAGCTCCACATGGATGTCCCGGCCTTCCAGGCGGTAGCGGGGGTGGGGCTTGATGCGGACGATCAGGTAGAGGTCGCCGGCGCCGGCGCCGCCGCCGCCTCGGCCACCCTGGCCGGCGAGCCGGATCCGCTGCCCGTCGGTGACCCCGGGCGGGATGGTGACCTCGTAGCTGCGCGGCCCGTCCGGCCCGGCCAGCGTGACCCACCGCCGCCCGCCGGCGTACGCCTCCTCCACGGTGAGCTCGAGCTCGGCCTCCTGGTCGGACCCGGGCATCGGCCCCCCCGCCCCGCGGCTGCCGAACAGTCCGCCGAACAGGTCGTCCAGGTCGATGCCGCCGAAGCCGCCGTCACCGAAGCCACTGTCGCCGAAGCCCGTGTCGTCGTCGACGTAGACCCGGTTGCCGGCGTCGTCGACGTACACCCGGCTGCGCCTGCCCCCGGAGGGCGACCCGCGGGCACGGAAGCCGCGGGCGCCGGGGCCGGCGCCCGCGCGGGCGCCGGCCCCGGCCCGCTCGGCCCCCTCGGGGAACTGACGGAAGTTCGGTCCGAACCGGTCGTAGCGCGCCCTGGTGCCGGGGTCGGAGAGGACCTGGTAGGCCTCGTTGATCTCCTTGAACCGCTCCTCGGCGCCCGGGTCCTTGTTCACGTCCGGGTGGGAGGTGCGGGCCTGCCGGCGGAAGGCCTGCTGCAGCTCCTCGGCGCTGGCGTTGCGTGGGACACCGAGCACCTCGTAGTAGTCGCGGGCCACAGGCCCTCACCCCTGCATGACCGGCGCGGTCGCGACCACCACGGCGGCCGGGCGCAGCCAGTGCTCGCCCTGCCCGTACCCGGGGCGCAGCACCTGCACGACCGTGCCCGGTGCCGCCTCGGGGTCCTCCACCACCTTGACCGCCTCGTGCTGCAGCGGGTCGAAGGGCACCCCGACCTCCTCGTGCCGGGGGTAGCCGAGCCGGGCCAGGACGGCCAGGGCCTGCTCGCGCACCGCGCGCACTCCCTCCACGACGGCGCGCGGGTCGTCGTTCGCGTGGGCCAGGGCGCGGTCGAGGCCGTCCACCACGGGCAGCCATTCTGCGGCCACCCGAGCGCGCTCGGCTGCCCGCTCCCGTGCCAGCTCCCGTGCGTAGCGCTTGCGGAGGTTGTCCAGGTCGGCCAGGGCACGCCGCCAGCGGTCCTCGAGGTCGGCCAGGGCGGCCGCGGCGCCGATCGTATCAGCGCCGGCGGCCGCGTCGGACACCTCGGCGGCCGCGTCGGGCGCTTCGGGCGCTTCGGTGGCCGGCGTGCTCGCCTGGCCAGGGGCTGGCGGCGTGGCGGTGCCGGCTGCCGCCGGCTCGCCGCGGCCGGCTCGCTCGTTGTCCAGCTCTGGCTCGGGTTGTCGCTGCGCGGCCATGGCGCACGCCCCTAACTGGGGGTGAAGTCGGCGTCGATCACGTCGTCGTCGCCGGGCCGTTGCTCTGACGGACCGCCGGGCCGCTGTTCTGACGGGCCGCCGGGCCGCTGTTCTGACGGACCGCCGGGCCCGGGCCCGCCCTGCGCGCCAGCCTGGGCACCAGGGCTCGCCATCAGGCCCTGGAGCAGCTGCTGGAGCTCGCCGGTGAGCTCCCGCAGGCGCTCCAGCGGCGCCTCCTCCTTGATGGCTTGGCGGGCGTCGGCGACCAGCATCTCCGCCCGTGCCTTCTCGTGGGACGGGGCCGCGCCGCCGAGCTCTTGCAGGCGCCGCTCCACCTGGTAGGCGACGGCGTCCAGCTCGTTGCGGGCGTCCACCAGCTGGCGCAGGCGGGTGTCCTCGGCCCGGTACCGGTCGGCCTCGGCGACCATCCGCTCCACCTCGGACCGGTCCAGGTTGCTGGTCTCGCTGATCGTGATCTTCTGCTCGGCCCTGGTGTCCTTGTCGCGGGCGGAGACGTTGAGGATGCCGTTGGCGTCGATGTCGAAGGTGACCTCGATCTGGGGCTCCCCGCGGGGTGCCGGGCGGATGTTCTCCAGCCGGAAGCGGCCGAGCACCCGGTTGTCCGCGGCCCGCTCGCGCTCGCCCTGCAGGACCACGACGTCCACGGCCGGCTGGTTGTCCTCGGCGGTCGAGAACACCTCGGTCCGCCGGACCGGGATGGTGGTGTTGCGCTCGATCACCCTGGTCATGACCCCGCCGAGCGTCTCCAGCCCAAGCGACAGCGGCGTCACGTCGAGGAGGAGGACGTCCTTGACCTCACCCTTGAGGACGCCGGCCTGGATGGCGGCCCCGATGGCAACCACCTCGTCGGGGTTGACCGTCATGTTGGGGTCCTTGCCGCCGGTCAGGCGACGCACCAGCGCCTGCACCGCGGGCATCCGGGTGGCACCGCCGACCAGGATGACCTCGTCCAGGTCGGCCGCGGTCACCTTCGCGTCCGACATCGCCTGCTGCACCGGCCCGAGGCAGCGCTCGACCAGGTCGGCGGTGAGCTGCTCGAACCTCGCCCGGTTCAGGGTGGTGGTCAGGTGCTTGGGGCCTGACGCGTCCGCGGTGATGAAGGGCAGGTTGACCTGGGTCTGGGTCACCGAGCTCAGCTCGACCTTGGCCTTCTCGGCCGCCTCGAACAGCCGCTGCAGCGCCTGCGGGTCGTTGCGCAGGTCGATCCCGGTGTCGCGCTTGAACTCGTCGGCCAGGTAGTCGACCAGCCGGCGGTCGAAGTCGTCCCCGCCAAGGTGGGTGTCCCCCGAGGTCGCGCGGACCTCGACGACCCCCTCCCCGACGTCGAGGATGCTCACGTCGAAGGTGCCCCCGCCGAGGTCGAACACCAGCACGGTCTCGTGCTCGCGCTTGTCGAGCCCGTAGGCCAGGGCGGCCGCGGTCGGTTCGTTGATGATGCGCAGGACCTCGAGCCCGGCGATCCGTCCCGCGTCCTTGGTCGCCTGCCGCTGGGCGTCGTTGAAGTAGGCCGGGACGGTGATCACCGCTTCGGTGACCCGCTCACCGAGGAACTTGCCCGCGTCCTCGGCCAGCTTGCGCAGGATCAGCGCGCTGATCTCCTCCGGCGCGTACAGCTTGCCGCGGACGTTGAAGCGGACCATGCCGTCCGGCCCGGGCACGACGTCGAACGACACGGCCTTGGCCTCGCTCTCGACCTCGTCGTAGCGCCGGCCGATGAACCGCTTGGCCGATGTGATCGTCCCCTTGGGGTTCAGGATCGCCTGCCTGCGGGCGAGCTGGCCGACCAGGCGCTCGCCCTGCTCGGTGAACGCCACCACCGACGGGGTGGTGCGCGATCCTTCCGCGTTGGGGATGACCGTCGGTTCGCCGCTCTCCATCACGGCGATCACTGAGTTGGTCGTGCCCAGGTCGATGCCAACAGCCTTGGCCATACCACCCTCCGGTCCGCTCGCCCTGTCAACGACGCCTACCGGGTATCACGCAGCAATTGGGCCAAGCCCTCTCGGGGGAGATTTCTCGGCCTGGTGGCGACCCGGTCACGGCCGGCCCGGTCGGTGCCGGGCTCCCACGGCGCCCAGGCTGCCGGGCTCCCGTGGCGTCCAGGCCGCGGCGACGTCCATTCCGGCGAGGCGCCGACCAGGCAGAGGTCTGGAGGGGAGCCACGAGCACGTCGTACGAGGACGCGTTCAGGGAGCCACGATGCCGCCTCAGGGGGCCTCGATGCCGCCGAACAGCTCCTCAAGGCTTGCTGCCCAGGCCCTTGCCCACTGCTCCACGGCACCTGGTAGCCATGGCAGCCCGGCGACGTCTTCGAGCAGCCAGGCGATCGTCTGCGCGTCGTCCTGGTCGAGCCCGGGCTGGACCTGGCTCGCCCAGTAGCCGGCCTCGTCGCGGTACTCACGGCCCAGGCGATACTGCTGGCTGACGGCCGCGAGCAGGCCCCCCAGGTCGGTAGCCTGCTTGGGGTTCAACAGCGGATCCACGAACCTCCTCCTCCGCTTGTCATCAGCCTGCCCAACCGGGTTGCACGCCGGCACCTGAATATCCACCCAGATCTGCTGCCTTCAGGCGGCAGAGGATGTCAGGAGCAGAGTTGCCGGCGCATGCGGGTGAGGGCGCGGCGGAGCAGCCGTGAGACGTGGATCTGGGAGTAGCCGAGCACCGCGCCGATCTCCTCCTGCTTGAAGTCGCCGAAGAACCGGAGCTCCACGGCCCTGCGTTCCAGGTCGGGCAGGTCCGCTAGCAGCGCGGGCAGCGCCAGCACGTCGTCGACCTCGATCTCCCCGGTCGGGGCGGGCAGCAGCGCGCCAAAGGTGACCGTGGCGTCCTGGTCGACCGGCTGGTCCAGCGAGAACTCCAGGCGCGTGTCGATGGCCTGCAGCGCATCGGCGACCCGTTGCTCGGTCAGGCCCAGCTCGACGCCGATCTCGGCCGTGGTCGGGGGGCGTTGCAAGATGGCGTTCAGGGTGTCGCGGGTACGGGTGACCTGCAGCGCCTGCTCCTTGAGGGTGCGGGTGACGTGGACGCGCCAGGAGGTGTCGCGCAGGCAGCGCCGGAGCTCGCCGGTGACGCACACCACCGCATAGACGATGAACGAGTTGGCGCGGCTGGGGTCGTAGCGGTTGACCGCGGTGACCAGGCCGACCCGTGCCGCTTGGACCAGGTCGTCGTAGGAGACGCCCTGGCTGCGGCGGAAGCGGGCGGCGAGCCGGTCCGCCAGGCCCAGGTGGGCGAGGATGATCTTGTCGCGGATGGCGGGGTCGCCCGTGGTGTGCCAGGCGAGGAACCACTGCTCGACCTGCTGGATGGCGTCCTGGTCGCCCGGGCGAACATCCAGGACGGGGGAAGTCGCGGCGGTCATCTGCCTCCTCTGCGGCCGGGGAGGTTGCGCGGCGCACCCGGGCGGGCCGTGTCCGGCCCTCGGGTACGCCGCGGGCGTGGGCTGTCCTTCCTCCTTTCGATCCGCGTATGGGCAGGCGGACTTAGGGCTGGCCGAGGTCGGGGCCGGTGAACAGCAGGGGCGCGTGGACCACGCGGACCACGCCGCCGTGGTTGCCGAGTCGCTCGAGTGCGCGGTCCTCGCTCTCCCAGACCGGGTCGCCGCGCATCTGGGCAGGCCAGTGCTTGGCGGGCAGGAAGCAGAGGAACCGGTAGGCGTCCGGCGCGCCGACTGCGATGTCCTCCACCGCTGCGACGTCGTTCACCGCGGAGGCCTGGCTGCGGCCGGCGTCGCCGCTGCGGCGAGGGGGGCGGGATCTGCGTCCGTGGCCACGTGCCGGCAGACGCGATACGCTGCGCTCTCGCTACTCCCCCAAAGCAGCACCTCCTCGCTCGCCGCCGCTCGCCAGCGCCCCGGACGAGCGCCGACCCCTTGATGGGGCGCTATGCAGCCTGACAGACAGCCCAGTCGCTCGAATCCTCCGAATGCGTAGTTGCGGGTGGTGAACCTCACCAGCAGGGTCCGCCTGGACTCACCTATGCAAAGGCTGCACAACTGGTCTGCAGGGCCGGTTCAGCCTCGCGGCGGCGTCGTACAATTCCCCAGCCTGCAGGGATGCAAACCCCTTGTCGGGCCGGACCGCGCGTTCGGTA
The DNA here is from genome assembly GCA_036000965.1 of Actinomycetes bacterium. NCBI lineage: Bacteria > Bacillati > Actinomycetota > Actinomycetes > Actinomycetes bacterium. Next base: position 9,493 of record DASYUT010000294.1, on the reverse strand, counting down.
GATCCGACTGCCGTGGCGGGTGCTCGGCAGCCAGCTCGTCGACGCGGTCTGGGGTAAGGATCCACCCGAGCGCACGCCAACGCCCTGCGGTCGCTCGTCTTTCGCCTACGCCGCCTCCTCCCGATGTCGTCGAGTCCCGTCCGGCCCTCCGGACTGACCTGCCGCTCCTGCCTGGTCCTGTTCGGCGGTGGCTCACGCCGCTCCTGCCTGGTCCTGTTCGACGGTGGCTCATGCCGTTCCCGCCTGGTCCTGTTCGGCGGTGGCTCATGCCGTTCCTGCCTGGTCCTGTTCGGCGGTAACGTGGAGCACGATGGACCGCTACCGGCACGGCGACCTGACCGGCTGGCTGGCGCTTGCCGCCGGGGCGCTGCTGCTCCTGGCGGCCGGGCGCTGGGTCGTGGCCGGGCAGCTCGGCGAGGCCGCTGCCACCGGCTCGCGCGACACCGTGGCCACGCCGGCACGGCTCGGACCGGCGCTGGCGCGCCGCTGCCCCGCGCCGACGCCCGCACGGGCGGACGCGCGCCACCCCGGCCCGCCCGCCCCGGTTGCCTCGGAGGTGGCGTCGTTCCGCGAGACCCCGCAGCGGACCGGTGCGGCCGCCACCGGTGGGCCAGCGGGACGGCCCGCCGTGCGCTGGCGGGCGACGGGCCTCGCGGTGGTGTTCTCTTCCCCGGTCGCGGCCGGCAAGCTCGTGGTGGTCGGCGGGGGCGACGGCGGCGTGCATGCCGTCGAGGCGGCCACCGGGCGGCCCGCATGGGGCTTCGCCACCGGCGGGCCGGTGGACGCCTCACCGGCGGTCGCCGGCCAGACCGTGTACTCGACCAGTGCCGACGGCAACCTCTACGCGCTCGACCTGGCCAGTGGCGCGCTGCGCTGGTGCCTGGCGATCGACGCCGGGCTGTCGTCGCCGGCGGTCGCCGGGGGGCTCGTCGTCGTCAGCAGCCGCGGCGGCACCCTTTACGGGATCTCGGCGTACGGGGTCTCGGCGGCCGACGGCCGGGTCCTCTGGCAGCGCCGCGTGGGCGCCAGCCGGCAGGCGTCGCCGGCGGTCGCCGGCGGCGTGGTCTATGCCGGCGGCGGCGACGGCACGCTGCACGCGCTCGACCTGGCCACTGGCAAGCCGCGATGGCGCTTCCAGGGCGACGGCAGCATCGCCGCCTGCCCGGTCGTGGGCGACGGCATGGTGTACGCGGTCGACCTGACCGGTACGCTGCACGCGCTCACGGCCGACCGGGGTGTGCGGCGCTGGCAGCAGCACGTGGGCGTGGCCGGCCAGGTGCTCATCGCCTCCCCGGCGCTGGCCCGGGGCGTGCTGTACCTGGCCGCCGACGGCGGCCTGCTGGCCGTGGACGCCGCGTCTGGCCGGACCGTATGGCGGCGACCCGGGATCGGCGCCGTCTCCTCCCCCACCGTCGCCGCCGGCACCGTCTACGTGGGCAGCGGCGACGGGCACCTGCATGCGGTCGGCGCGGCCGACGGCCGCCCGCGCTGGCGGGTGCGGCTCGGCGGCGGCGTGCACTCCACCCCGGCCGTTCGTGACGGCGCGGTCTACGTCGGCGGCGGCGCCGGCGGCCTCTACGCGCTCGGCGAGCCCCCGTCGCACTGAGGGGCGACCGGATGCAGCGCCAGGAGTCTTGCACTGAGAGGAGGGTGGTTCCGCCAGGCCGCCTTTGCCCGGCTTCCGTCATTCGAGTCGGTTGGCCGGAGGTTGTGCCCGCAGCCTCGTACTTGATTTACTCCGCCGATGTGAGCGACTGCGCCGATGCGCGCAGGCGCGTTCTTGGCGGCAGACTCGCCAGAAGACCGCCAGGGTGGGGCAGGACCTGGGAGGAAGCGATGTCCCGCGTCCAACAGCACCGGTCGGGCAGCCCCTTGCTCGTGTGGGGTGTTACTGCCGCCGCCGCCGTCGTGGCAGTGGTGCTGCTTGTCTTCTTCGTGCGTGCCGTGACGGGATCAACCCCAGCCGCCGCCACGCGACCCGCTTCGGCCAACGAGCTGGCGCGGGTGAGCGCCGTGCCCGGGCCGGCGCTCAGCGAGGCGTGCCGCGCTGCGCTGGCCGCCACCAACCGCATGATCGCGCACGGTGACGCGGCAGTTGCCAGCCTGCGGGCGCACAAGAAGCTGATGGACGACTACAAGTCCGGCAAGATCGACCGGGCCAAGGCGATCCCACAGGGCAGCCCGTGGCGCCAAGCGCTGACTCGCACCCTCAAGGAAGGCACGGCAGCAGCCGGCCAGTACGACGCGGACAAGGCCAGCTACCGCAAGCAGGCGGCTGCGTGCCGCAAGGGTGGGTAGCAGCCGCGCAGCACAAGGGTGGGCAGCCGCGCAGGTACCAGCGTCGTCGACCCTGACGCGGGCAGGCCGGGTCCGGGATCTTCCAGGGGAATCCCCGATGGCACCGGCGCCGGATCGCGAGCAGGCTGGTCCTTGCAACCACCATCGTGTGAAGGATGCGAGAAGATGAACGAGTACTTCCATCGGGAGGGCCTGATCCGGCCCCGCCAAGGCCGCCTGCTCGGCGGCGTCTGCGCCGGCCTGGGCCGGCGCTTCGGGCTCTCGCCCTGGTCGGCACGGATCCTGTTCGTGCTCATCCTGATGCTCATCCCCGGAAGCCAGATCCTGATCTACCCGATCCTGTGGATCCTGATGCCCTCGGAGCCGCGGCTGGCCCAGATCCCGGCCGGTCCGGCCGGCGTGGCCTCCTGACCGGCAGGGCCCGCCCGGTCACCCGGGCGGGCCTTCCATGCCCGTGATCTCCGCGCCCCGCGTGGTCGCCGGCGACCGGGTGCTCAGCCCCGGCACCGTGGTGGTGGAGGGCGGCCGCATCGCCGAGGTGCTGCCCGGCCGGCCCGCCGGAGGCCGCGACCACCTCCGCCTGGAGCACGGCGTGCTCGTCCCCGGGCTCGTCGACCTCCAGGTGAACGGCTACGCCGGGGTGGACCTGGCCGGGGCCGACCCGGCCGGATGGGCGTCGGTGGCCCGCGAGCTGGCGGCCACCGGGGTCACCTCGTTCCTGCCCACCTTCATCACCGCGCCGGTCGAGGCGCTGGCCGCCGACCTGGCCCGGGCCCGGGCGGCGCGCGCCAGCGGGGAGCCGGGCGCCCGCGTCCTCGGCGTCCATCTCGAGGGCCCGTTCCTCTCCCCCGCCCGGCGCGGCGCGCACGACCCGCGCGCGATGCTCGACCCCACTCCTGAGGCGGTCGACCGGCTGCTGGAGGCGGGCGCGGGCATCCTCACCCTGATGACGCTGGCACCCGAGCGCCACGGGGCTGTCGGCGCGGTGGCGCGGCTGGTCGGGGCGGGCGTGGTCGTCTCGGTCGGCCACTCCGACGCGCGCGCCGCCGAGGTGGCGGCGGCCGCCGACGCCGGCGCCCGGATGGTGACCCACCTGTTCAACGCCCAGCGCGGGCTCCACCACCGGGAGCCGGGCGTGGCCGGGCAGGGCCTCGGTGACCCCCGCCTCACCCTCGGCCTGATCGCCGACCTCGAGCACGTGCATCCCCTGGTCTGCCGGATGGCGGTGACCGCCGCCCCCGGGCGCGTCGCCCTGGTCACCGACGCCACCGCCGCCGCCGGCATGCCGCCGGGCCGCTACCGGCTCGGCGGCGAGCTGGTCGAGCTGCCCGAGCAGGGCCCGCCGCTGCGGGCCGACGGCACCATCGCCGGCTCGGCGCTGCGCCTGGACCGGGCGGTGGCCAACGTCGCGGGGCTCGGCGTGGGCCTGGCCGACGCGGTCGCCGCGGCCACCCGGGTCCCGGCCGACCTGCTCGGCCGGACCGACCTCGGCCGCCTGGCCCCCGGGGCCCTGGCCGACCTCGCCTGGCTCGACGACGACCTGCGGGCCCTGGCCACCTGGGTCGGCGGCACCCCGGCCTGGCCTCCGTCCGGGCCGGCGTAGACGCCGCTCCGCTTTGCTGGGAGTCCGGTGCTCTCAAGCGGATCATCGCCGCGGGGCGGCTCTGACCGCCTGGTGGAGGCCCCGTACGCGACCGTCGGGGCCGAGCCGTGAGGCTCGGCCCTCCGAGACCGCCGCGAGCTACGACCGCTCGAAGACCGCGGCGATGCCCTGGCCGCCGCCGATGCACATCGTCACCAGCGCGCGCCTGCCGCCGGTGCGCTCGAGCTCATACAACGCCTTGACGGTCAGGATGCACCCGGTCGCACCGATCGGGTGGCCCAGCGACACCCCCGACCCGTTCGGATTGGTCCGCTCCGGCGGCAGCCCCAGGTCACGGATCACCGCCAGCGCCTGCGCCGCGAACGCCTCGTTGACCTCGAACACATCGATGTCGTCGACCTTCAGGCCAGCCTTGTCGAGCACCGCCCGCACCGCCGGGACCGGCCCGATCCCCATGTAGCGGGGCTCCACCCCGGCGTGGGCGTAGGCGACCAGCCGCCCCAACGGCTCAAGGCCGCGGGCGTCGGCGACCTCCCGGTCGGCCAGCACCACCGCTGCGGCGGCGTCGTTGACCCCGGCCGCGTTGCCGGCCGTGACCGTCCCGCCCGACTGGAACGCCGGCCGGAGCTTGGCCATGCCCTCCATGGTGGCGTCGGCGCGGATGTGCTCGTCGGTGTCGAACACCGTGGTGCCCTTCCGGCCCTTGAGCTCGATGGGCAGGATCTGCTCCTTGAACCAGCCCTGCTCCGTGGCCCGGGCCGCGCGCTGGTGGCTCTCCACCGCCAGGGCGTCCTGGTCCTCCCGCGACACCCCCCATTTGGCAGCCACGTTCTCGGCGGTCACCCCCATGTGGCAGTCGTCGAACGGGTCGGTCAACGCCCCCACCATCGCGTCGACCGTCTCCCCGTTGCCCATCCGCTGCCCCCAGCGCAGCCCAGGCACCCAGTACTGCCCGCGGCTCATCACCTCCGCCCCGCCCGCGACCGTGACGTCGGCGTCACCCAGGAGGACGAGCTGGGCGGCCGACACGATCGCCTGCAGCCCCGACCCGCACAACCGGTTCAGCGTGAACGCCGGGGTCTCCACCGGCAGCCCCCCGTTGACCGCCGCGACCCGCGACAGGTACATGTCGCGCACATCGGTGTGGATCACGTTGCCGAACACCACATGCCCGACGTCAGCGGGCGCGGCGCCGGACCGGTTCACCGCCTCGCGCACCACCGCCGCGGCCAGCTCGGTCGGCGGGGTGTCCTTCAGGCTCCCCCCGTACCTGCCCACCGCCGTCCGCACCCCCGAGAGCACGACGACGTCACGTTGCCTGGCCATCTGCCCGCACCTCGCTTCCTTCCCGCGGTCCTGGTGGCGCCCACTCGCGAGCGCCACCTGTGCCTGCCACCCGCCCGTGGCGGGCGGACGCTCACATGTACAGCCCGCCGTTGATGCCGTAGACCTCCCCGGTGATATACCCAGAGTCTGGGTCGGCCAGGAACTCCACCACCCGCGCGATCTCATCGGGCTCCCCCAGCCTACCCACCGGGATCTGGGCGATCACCCGCTCCAGGGCCTGGGGTGGGATCGCGGCGACCATCTCGGTGGCGATGAACCCTGGCGCCACGGAGTTCACCGTGATGCCCTTGCGCGCCGTCTCCTGCGCCAGGCTCATCGTCAACCCGAACAACCCCGACTTCGCCGAGGCGTAGTTGGCCTGGCCGACGTTGCCCTTCTCCCCGATCACCGAGCTGATGTTGACGATCCGCCCGTACCCGCGGTCCAGCATGTGCTGCAACACCGCCCGGGAGAGATAGAACGCCCCCGAGAGGTTGACGTGGATGACCCGGTCCCACTCCTCAGGGGTCATCTTGCGGACCGTCTTGTCGATGGTGATCCCGGCGTTGTTGACCAGGATGTCCATGCGGCCGTGCTGCTCGAGGACCTCCCCGATCACCCGCTCACAGTCGGCGCTCGCGCCGATGTTGCCCTGATGGATGGTGGCGCCCTCGTGGGCGGCGGCGAACTGCTTGGCGGTCTCGGCGCCGTGGGAGTACCCCACCGCCACCCTGACCCCGCGGTCGGCGAGGCGGCTGCTGATCGCCAGCCCGATCCCGCGCGCGCCGCCGGTGACGAGCGCGACCTGCCCTTCCATACTGGCCATGGGGCCTCCCTCCTTGGTCGGGACCTACCGGGTCACGAGCGCGAGCTCGAACGGGTACAGGGATGCCATGGGGGCCCTCCTTCCTCGTTCGGACTCAGCGGGTCACGAGCACGAGCTCGAACGAGTACAGGACTGCCCGGTAGATGTGGTCGCCAAGCTCCACCGGCTGTCCCGCGTCGTTGTAGGTGGTGCGCTGCATGGTCAGCAGCGGCTCACCCTTGCTGCCATGCAGCAGCCGCGCCTCGGCGGCGGTGGCCGCCCGGGCGCCGATGGTCTGCGACGCCAGGTGCAGGCGCACCCCGGCGGCGCGCATGAGCTGGTAGAGCCCGGTCCGCTCCAGCCGCTCGGCGTCCAGGGTCACCAGGCCGAGCGGGAGCCAGTTGTGCATCACCGCCAGCGCCTCGTCGTCGGCGTAGCGCAGCCGCTCCAGGGCCAAGACCTCGCTGCCCTCCTCCAGCCCGAGGGCGTGGGCAATGACGTCGGTCGCCGGCTCAGTGGCGATTGACAGGACGGTCGTCCGGGGGTTCTTGCGGCTGGCCGTCAGGTCGTCGTACAGGCTGGAGAGCTCCATCGGCCGCCGGACCTTGGGGTGCACGACCTGGGTACCGACCGCGCGCCTGCGGATCAGGTAGCCGCGGTCGACCAGGTACTCGATCGCCCGGCGCAGCGTCGGGCGCGACACTCCCAGCTGGTCGGCCAGGGTCAGCTCGCCGTCCAACTGGCTGCCCGGCGCCAGCGCTCCGGACTCGATGGCCTGCTCCAGCTGCTGGGCGACCTGGTAGTACATCGGCACCGGGCTGCCGCGGTCGACGGTGATCGACGCTGGGGAGAACGTCATGCGCCCAGCCCCCGCTGTGCCGGCGCAGCCCATCCGTTGGTCGCGTTCATCGCCCCACCCGAGGTGACATTATCATTTTGTAAGGTCAAGGGTTGACAGCAACCAGGTTGGGTAGTAGTTACCCTATCGTAACAATGCCTGTCTAGTCCCAACGAGCACTGTCCGTCGGTAGCATGGTGGGAGGTACGCCATGCACGTGGCGTCCTGATGCGCAGCGACCGTTCGGAGGCGTTCGACGTCCTCACCATGGGACGGATCGGCGTCGACATCTACCCCCTCCAGGTCGGGGTCTCCCTTCGCGAGGTCGAGACCTTCGGCAAGTACCTCGGCGGCAGCCCGACCAACGTCGCCGTGGCCGCCGCCCGCTACGGCCGGCGCAGCGCGGTGATCACCCGCACCGGCCAGGACCCGTTCGGCGAGTACCTGCACGATGCGCTGCGGAGGTTCGGCGTCGACGACCGCTTCGTGACCGCCGTGCCGGGCCTGCCGACGCCGGTGACGTTCTGCGAGATCTTCCCGCCCGACAACTTCCCGCTCTACTTCTACCGCTACCCCAAGGCGCCCGACCTGGAGATCGCCGCCGACGAGCTGGACCTCGACGCGATCCGCTCGGCCCGGGTCTTCTGGGTGACGGTGACCGGACTTTCCCAGGAGCCAAGCCGCAGCGCGACCCTGCGCGCGCTGGAGGCCAGGGCCAAGGCGGGCACCACCATCCTGGACCTGGACTACCGGCCGATGTTCTGGCCCTCCCAGCAGGAGGCCAGGACCTGGGTGCAGCGGGCGCTGGAGCAGGGCACGGTCGCGGTCGGCAACCTCGACGAGTGGGACACCGCCATCGGCGAGCGCGACCCCAAGGCCATCGTGGGCCAGCTCGAGGACCTCGGGCTCGACGTGGCCATTGTCAAGCAGGGCCCCAAGGGCGTGCTGGCCAGGGACCACACCAGCACCGTCGAGGTCCCGCCGGTGCCCGTGCGGGTGGTCAACGGCCTCGGCGCCGGCGACGCGTTCGGTGGGGCGCTTTGCCACGGGCTGCTGGCCGGCTGGGACCTGGAGCGGCTGATGCGGTTCTGCAACGCCGCCGGAGCCATCGTGGCCTCCCGGCTGGCGTGCGCCGATGCCATGCCCGACGCCGCCGAGGTCGAGGCCAAGCTCCAGGAGGCCGTTCATGCGCGCTGACCAGCTCCAGGCAATCCTCGACGTCCGCACCCGGCGCCCGGAGACGATCGCCGAGGCGGCGAGCCGGCGGGCCCGCCCGACCTCGCTGTTCAACGAGCACGGCAAGCTCATGGTCATCGCGGCCGACCACCCGGCCCGCGGCGCCCTGCGCGCCGGCGACAAGGCAGTGGCCATGGCCGACCGCGTCGAGCTGCTCGACCGGCTCTGCCTCGCCCTCTCCCGTCCCGGCGTCAACGGCGTCCTCGGCACCCCCGACATCGTCGAGGACCTCCTGCTGCTCGGCGCGCTCGACGGCAAGGTGGTCATCGGATCCATGAACCGGGGCGGCCTCGCCGGGACCGTCTTCGAGATCGACGACCGCTTCACCGCCTACGACGCCGCCAGCCTGGCCGCCGCCGGCTTCGAGGGCGGCAAGATGCTGCTGCGCATCGACCCCGGCGACCCCTCCACAGTGGCCACCGTCGAGGCCTGCGGGCGGGCGGTCAGTGAACTCGCCGGACGCCGGCTGCTGGCCATGGTCGAGCCGTTCATCTCCCACCGGGTGGACGGGCGGGTCCGCATCGACCTGGGCGCCGAGGCCACCATCCGGGCGATGACGGTCGCGGCCGGCCTCGGGAACACCTCGGCCTACACCTGGCTCAAGGTCCCGGTGGTGGAGGAGATGGAGCGGGTGATGGCGGCGACCACGCTGCCGGCGCTGCTGCTCGGCGGCGAGGTCAGCACCGCCCAGGACGCGGCCTTCGAGAGCTGGCGCAAGGCGCTCAAGCTGCCCACCGTCCAAGGCCTCGTGATCGGCCGGTCCCTGCTGTACCCGCCCGGTGACGACGTCGCCGCGGCGGTCGACACCGCGGTGGGCCTGCTCCAGGACGGGAGGGGGTGATGGGGGGCAAGCTCCACCTGCCGCGGGGCACCACCGCCGAAGGCGCGTTCTCGCTGCACGTCACGCCCGAACAGGCCGGCTGGGCGTTCAGCGGCCTGCGCGTGCTCGAGCTGGCGCCGGGCGCCGCCCACACCTTCGCCACCGGTCGCGACGAGCTGGTGGTGCTGCCGCTGGCCGGCGGCTGCGTGGTCGAGTGCGAGTCACGCCGCTTCGAGCTGGCCGGCCGCGACGACGTGTTCGGCCGGGTCACCGACTTCGCCTACGTCCCCGTCGATGCCGAGGTCCGCGTCTCCAGCCCGGGTGGCGGGCGGTTCGCCCTGCCCTCGGCGCTGGCCACCCACCGGCTCGACCCGGCCTACGGCCCGGCCGAGGCGGTGCCGGTCGAGCTGCGCGGAGCCGGTCGGGCCAGCCGCCAGGTCAACAACTTCTGCGCCCCCGGGGCGTTCGCGGCCGACAAGCTCATCGCGGTCGAGGTCCTCACCCCGGGCGGCAACTGGTCCTCCTGGCCGCCGCACAAGCACGACGAGCTCCGCGAGGACGAGGTGG
>DASYUT010000293.1 GCA_036000965.1 Actinomycetes bacterium | reverse complement strand
TCCATGGGACGCCCCTCAGCCGCTGACCGGTGCTCGATCCGCGCCGACGCTATACCCGCCGCCCTCCGCCCGGAAGGCGCACCCAGCCTCCGGCCAGCCCTGGGAAGCGTACTGCCGGGCCTGGGCGAAGGAAGAGGGGTTCATCTTCGACTCCGAGGCCGGGCTGGTCACCGGCTGGAGCCCCGCTGTGCCCCCGCCGCCCCCCTCCACCCAGGCGCAGGTCGGCGCCAGCGTGCCCGACGCCATCTACAAGGGCCTGGCGATCGCCGACACGGCAGCCGGCACCTTGCTGTACGCGGCCAACTTCCACCAGGGGCGGATCGACGTCTTCGACTCGAGCTTCAACCGAGTCCTCCTGTCGGGCGGCTTCGCAGACGCCGACATCCCACCCGGCTTCGCGCCGTTCAACGTCCAGGAGCTCGGCGGCCTGCTGTACGTCGCCTACGCCAAGCAGGACGCCGCCGGTGAGGACGAGGTCGCCGGCCCGAGCCTCGGCTTCGTGGACGTCTACAGCACCAGCGGCCATCTGCTGCGCCACCTGATCGAGCGGGGCCAGCTGAACGCCCCGTGGGGCCTGGCGCTGGCCCCGGCGGGATTCGGCCGCTTCAGCGGCGCGCTGCTGGTGGGCAACTTCGGCAACGGCCGCATCAACGCCTACGACCCGACGACCGGCGAGTTCCGCGGGCGCCTCAGGCACGAGGACGGCAGCCCGGTCGAGATCGACGGCCTGTGGGCGCTGCGCTTCGGCAACGGCATCACTGGCAACCCGACCACCCTGCTGTTCACCGCCGGCATCGCCGACGAGACCCACGGCCTGTTCGGCGCGATCGAGGCGGCGAGCTAACCGCCGCTGCAGCGGCCAGCCGGTCCGGTGCCGCTGTCGCTCCGGCGGCACCGGACCCGACTGGCGCGGCGGTACAGCGCGAGGTGGCCCTGGAGGAGCCAGTCACGCAGGTCGGGGGTGCGCCCAAGGGTGGCGGTGCGCCCGCGCTGGTCACCGGCCGACCTTGACCGGGACGTGCACCGAGTAGCGGGCCGACCCGTCGTGCGGGTTCGCCTCGAACACCTCGAGCGTCCAGTCGCCGGCTGTAGCCGGCGGGTCGAACGCGAGCGAGGCGGTGAACGGCACCCGCCTGCGCGCGCCCCCACCGGTGGTGGTGAACCCCTGCGCCGCCACCCTGCCCGTCGAGTCCCACAGGCGCAGGCTCACGACCCCCTCGGGCACGCAGGCCTCCCCCTTGATCACGATGCGGTCGCCCTCCACCCGCGCGCCCGGGTGCGGCTCGGTGAGCCCCACGGGCGCGAGGCGGACCGCCCGGTCCCTGACCAGCCCGGCCGGGCTGCCCCGCCCGCCCCACAAGTCGGCGAGCGAGCGGCCGTCGACCTCCCCGGCGGTCCGCCCCTCGACCTGGACCAGCACGCGCCGGACGTCCTCGGCCCGGGTGACGGTCCACACCAGCGCCTGCACGGCGTAGCGGGTGGGCTCGCCGCGTCGCACCCCCACGGCCTCGCGGGAGAGGTCGACGGTTGCGGTACCCCCTTCAACGGTCAGGCCGAGCAGCCGGGAGCCGGCGGGGAAGGGCCTGGTCGAGCCGGGGTAGACAGGCTGGCCGGCCAGCAGCTCGGTGAGCGCCGCCTCGACCCGCTGGGTGGCGAGCGCGACCTGGTGCCGCTCGGGCACGAGGTACCAGCGGCCCTTCACGCTCCGGGGGTAGTAGATGATCAACGGGGTGCGGCGGCCGGCCGTGCCCGGAGCCGGTGCCGTGAACGTGGGTGACGGGACCGCCGCCACCGCATCCGGGCGCTTCCCGGTCGCCTCCGGCGGCGACGCCGAGTCGACCCAGGACGTGCACCCCGTGGCGAGCACCACGACCATGAGTCCGGCCAGCTCCGCAATCACCCGCCGTACGCCCAACCGGCCTCCTGGTGCCCGCCGGGGGCCACGACAGCCCCGGTACCGCCCTTACGGTTCCCCCGGTTGGTTGCGAATCCGCAACGGTACGGCCCCGATCTGGCCCCGAACGGTTACCGGGCGCGGGACTGTGCGACCGAACCTGGTTGAGCCGCGGTTTCCTTGGTGGGGGGGCCGCGGTTCCTTGTGGGGGAACGAGACCGTTGTTACGCTCCGTGCGGTCCTGGGCGTCGGTCAGCGGTTCTGGGGTGTCGGTCAGAGGAGGTCGCCAGCGTGCCGTTCCCTGAGCGGCTCTTGGGAGAGAACGAGCAGGTCGTCTACGACCTGCGCCCGCACTGGTGGACGCTGGTCGGCCCCGCGCTGCTGGCCCTGCTCATCGTGGTCGTGACCAGCCTGGCCTGGGGGTTCATGCCCGGCGGCAACCTCCAGGGCCCGGCCCGCCTCGGCGTCCAGGCGGTCGGGCTGGCCGCTCTGCTGTTCTGGGTCGCGCCCCGGGTGGTGCGCTGGGCCACCACCCACTTCGTGCTCACCACCGATCGGCTGATCTTCCGCCGCGGCTTCCTGTCCAGGTATGCCCGGGAGATCCCGCTCGAGCGCATCAACGACGTGACCTTCTCGCAGTCGGTCTTCGAGCGGCTGCTCGGCGCCGGCGACCTGGTCATCGAGTCGGCCGGCGAGCACGGGCAGAACACCTTCTACAACATCCGCAACCCCGAGGCGGTCCAGCTCGAGATCTACCACCGCATGGAGGAGAACGGCCAGCGGATGCTGGCCCATCACGCCACCCCGCCCCAGCCCCAGGCGTACGGCCGGGCTCCGAGCGCCCTCGACGACCTCGAGCGGCTGGCCGCCCTGCGCGAGCGCGGCGCCCTCTCCGACGCCGAGTTCGAGCAGAAGAAGCGCGACCTCCTCGACCGCCTGTAGCCGCCGCCCTGGTGGGGCGTGCGCGCCGGGTGGTGGCGTGCCCGCCAGTGGGCGTGCCCGTCAGTGGGCGTGCCCGCCAGTGGGGCGTGCCCGCCGGGTGGGCGGGTACGATCGTGGCGTCCGGACCGCGTTCCCTGTCCGAGGTGGCGGTGCAGCTCCCAGCGTCGGTCAGCATCCGCGAGGTGGGCCCGCGCGACGGGCTCCAGAGCGAGCCGCCGGTGCCCGTCGACGGCCGGGTGCGCCTGGTCGACGCGCTGTCGGCCACCGGTGTCGGCCGGATCGAGGTCGGCTCGTTCGTCTCCCCCAGGGCGGTGCCCGCCATGGCAGGCACCGACCAGGTCTTCGCGGCCATCCGGCGCCGGCCGGGGGTGGTCTACTCGGCGCTGGTGCCCAACCGGCGCGGGGCCGAGGCGGCCCTGGCCGCCGGCGCCCACCAGCTCCAGGTCGTGGTGGCCGCCTCGGAGAGCTACAACAAGGCCAACGTGAACCGCACCGTGGCCGAGACCCTGGACGAGATCGGTGGGGTCGTGCGCCTGGCCGGTGACACCCCGGTCGAGGCGACCGTGTCCACCGCCTGGGGCTGCCCGTACGAGGGGGAGGTGCCACCCGCGCGGGTGGTCGGGCTGGCCGAGCGGCTGGCGGGCCTGGGCTGCCGGGCGGTCTCGCTCGGCGACACCACCGGCATGGCCACCCCGACGCGGGTCGAGGCGCTGCTGGCCGCGCTGGCCGGCCGGGTCCCGGCGGTGAACTGCCACTTCCACGACACCCGCGGCACCGGCCTGGCCAACCTGGTCGTGGCCCTGCAGGCCGGGTGCGCCGACGTCGACACCGCGGTCGGAGGGCTCGGCGGCAGCCCGACCGCGCCCGGCGCGGCTGGCAACGTGGCCAGCGAGGACGTCGTCCACATGGTCGAGGACATGGGCGTGACCACCGGCGTCGACCTGGACGCCCTGCTCGCCGCCGCCCGGGTGGCCGGGGAACTGGTCGCCCACCCCCTCCGGAGCCAGGTGCTGGTCGCCGGCCCGCGCACCAGGCGGGCGAGCCGATGACCCGGCCCGAGCCCGCGTTCCGCGCGCTCGCCAAGGACACGGTGGCCGGCGGGGACGAGCGCTACCACGCCAAGGCGCGGGAGCAGGGCAAGCTGTTCGTGCGCGAGCGCCTGCGCCGCCTGCTCGACGACGCCGACGGCTTCGTCGAGGACGGGTTGCTCGCCAACGCCATGGCCGGCGACCTGCCCGCCGACGGGGTGGTGACCGGGGTCGGCGCGGTGGGCGGCCGGACGGTCGCGGTGATGGCCAACGACTCGACGGTCAAGGCCGGCTCCTGGGGCGCCCGCACCGTGGAGAAGATCATCCGCATCGAGGAGTACGCCCTCCGCCACGAACTCCCGATGGTGTGGCTGGTGGACTCGGCCGGGGCGCGCATCACCGACCAGGTCGAGATGTTCCCGGGCCGCCGCGGGGCCGGCAAGATCTTCTACAACCAGGTCAGGCTCTCGGGCCGGGTGCCCCAGGTGTGCTGCCTGTTCGGGCCGTCGGCGGCGGGCGGCGCCTACATCCCCGCCTTCTGCGACGTGGTCTTCATGGTGGACGGGAACGCCTCGATGTACCTGGGGTCGCCGCGCATGGCTGAGATGGTGATCGGCGAGCGGACCACCCTCGAGGAGATGGGCGGGGCGGCCATGCACTGCCGGGTGTCGGGGTGCGGCGACCTGCTGGCCGCCGACGAGGACGAAGCGCTGCAGGCCGCCCGCCGCTACCTGTCGTACTTCCCGGGCAACTGGCGCGGCGAACCTCCGGTCGAGGAGCCCAGGGGCCCGGCCTACACCGGCCCGGTGGCCCCGCTCATCCCGCTGGACGAGAGCGAGCCGTTCGACATGCTGCCGCTGCTCGCCGCCATCTGCGACGAGGCCAGCTTCTTCGAGGTCAAGCGGGAGTTCGCGCCCGAGGTGGTCACCGGCCTGGCCCGCGTCGAGGGCCGCGCGGTCGGCGTCGTCGCCAACCAGCCGCTGGCCAAGGGCGGAGTGCTGTTCGTGGACTCGGCGGACAAGGTGGCCCGGTTCGTGTGGCTGTGCGACGCCTTCAACATCCCTCTGGTGTTCCTGGCTGACGTGCCCGGCTTCATGATCGGCAAGGACGTCGAGCGCCAGGGGATCATCCGCCACGGCGCCAAGATGATCACCGCGGTCAGCGAGGCGACCGTCCCCAAGATCTGCGTGGTCGTGCGCAAGGCGTACGGGGCCGGGCTGTACGCCATGGCCGGGCCTGGCTTCGAACCCGACGCCACCATCGCCCTGCCCACCGCCTCCATCGCGGTCATGGGACCGGAGGCCGCGGTGAACGCGGTCTACTACAACAAGATCGCCGCCCTGCCCGAGGCCGAGCGCCCGGCCGAAACGGCCCGCCTGCAGCGGGAGTACCGCGAGGACGTCGACCTGGTGCGGCTCGCCTCCGACCTCGTCGTCGACGCGGTGGTCGACCCCGAGGACCTGCGCGCCGAGGTGGCCCGTCGCCTGGCCGCGGCCCGCGGCAAGGAGCGCGAGTTCTCCCGCCGCCGCCACGGCGTCCCCCCGGTCTGATGGGCCGCGTCCGGGTCCCGCCGGGGGGCCGTCCGTGAGGCCGTCGGGCTCCCGGCGCCCGTTCCGCGCCGTCCTGGTCGCCAACCGGGGCGAGATCGCCGTGCGGGTGCTGCGCGCCTGCCGCGAGGCGGGCCTGGTCGGGATCGCAGTCCACTCCGACCCGGACGCGCGGGCACTGCACGTCCGCGAGGCCGACCGCGCGGTCGCCATCGGCGGCGCCGCGGTCGCCGAGTCCTACCTGGACGCCGGGCGCCTGCTCGCCGCCGCCCGCGAGGCCGGGGCGCAGGCGGTCCACCCCGGCTACGGGCTGCTCAGCGAGAACGCCGCGTTCGCGAGGGCAGTCCAGGCGGCCGGGCTGGTCTGGATCGGCCCGCCCGCCGACGCCATCGAGCAGATGGGCGACAAGCTGGCCGCCCGCCGGGCGGTGCTGGCAGCCGGGGTCGAGCCGGTGCCGGGGACGACCGAGCCGGTGGCCGGGCCCGGCGAGGTGGTCGCGTTCGGCCAGCGGCACGGCTGGCCGGTCGCGGTCAAGGCCGCCGCCGGCGGCGGCGGCCGCGGCATCCGGGTGGTGCGCGCCCCCGGGGAGGCGGCCGAGGCGCTGGCCGCGGCCGCGCGCGAGGCGGCCGCCGCGTTCGGCGACCCCGCCTGCTACCTCGAGCGCTTCTTCGAGCGGCCCCGCCACGTCGAGGTGCAGGTGCTCGCCGACGGCCACGGCACCATCGTGCACCTGGGCGAGCGCGACTGCTCGGTGCAGCGCCGCCACCAGAAGCTGGTCGAGGAGGCCCCGGCGCCGGGCCTGCCCGCCGCGGTGCGGGAACGGCTGACCGCCTGGGCGGTGGCCGCGGCCAAGGCGTGCGGCTACGTCGGCGCGGGCACGGTGGAGTTCCTCTGGGAGCCGGAGTCGGGCGGCGCCTGGTTCCTCGAGATGAACACCCGGCTCCAGGTCGAGCACCCGGTCACCGAGCTGGTCACCGGGGTCGACATCGTCCAGGCCCAGCTCCGGGTGGCCGCCGGCGAGCCGCTCGGGCTCGCCCAGGAGGACGTCCGGGTGACCGGGCACGCGATCGAGTGCCGCGTCAACGCCGAGGACCCGGGCCGGGGCTTCCTGCCCACCTCCGGCCCGGTCACGGCACTGGCCTGGCCCGGCGGCCCGGGCGTGCGCGTGGACGCCGGCTACGAGACCGGCGACGTGGTCTCCCCGTTCTACGACGACCTGCTCGGCAAGGTGGTCGCCTGGGGCCCCGACCGGGCCGCGGCGATCGCCAGGATGGCACGGGCCCTGGATGCCACCCGGGTCGAGGGCGTCGCCTCCACCGTGCCCGCGCTCCGGCGCATCCTCGCGTCCGAGGACTTCGGCCGGTCCCGGCACTGGACGACCTGGCTCGAGGAGACCCTGGACCTCACCGACCTGGCCGCGGTCGCGCCCGGCGGCGAGCCGCGCGGCGAGCCGGACTTCACCGTCACCGTGGACGGCGCGGCGTGGCCGGTCCGCCTCTACCGCCACCGGCCCTCGGACCTGGCTGCGAAGGGCGCCGACGAACTGGCCAAGGTCGTCTCTCCCCTGGCCGGCACCCTGGTCCGGCTCGAGGTCGCGCCCGGCCAGGCGGTGGCCGCGGGGACGCTGCTCGCGGTGGTCGAGGCGATGAAGATGGAGACTCCGCTGCGGGCGCCATTCGCCGGGACCGTGATCGCGGTAGAGTACGCTGCCGGGGATGCGGTCTCCGCCGGCCAGCCGGTAGTGGTACTGGAAGGCGGCCCGGAAGCCGATCCCCTGTCGGAGAGCGGGCGAGCATAGGGGGGCCGCCGGTATGCCGGCGTCGAAGGCGAGGATGGACAGGAAGCGCGCGTACCGGGTCTTCCCGGGCCGTCCCGACCAGGTCGGGCCGGCCCGGAGCTTCGTCGCTGCCGCGCTCGGCCGTGGCGCTCCCGCCCGTGAGGTCGCCGCGCTGCTGACCAGCGAGGCGGTCACCAACGCGGTGCTCCACACCGCGTCGGGCCACGAGGAGGGCACCCTGACCGTCGAGTACGTCCTGACCGACGGGACCCTCCGGGTCGAGGTGCGCGACGGCGGCGCCCCCACCGAGCCGCGGCGGCGCGTCCACCACGTGGAGTCGGTCACCGGGCGTGGACTCGACCTGTTCGACGCGTTGTGCCACCGCTGGGGCGTCGAGGGGGGCCCGGACGGCCGGGTGGTGTGGTTCGAGCTCGACGTGCACCATGAGGAGGTAGGGGATGGAGCTGGAGGTGGGCCCGTTCGACCCGGCACTCCACGTTCGGAGCAGGGACCATTACGAAGCGGTCCGGCGGGAGGCCCAGCTGCTCGATCTGCTGCCCGACACCCCGCCGCATAGGTACGAGGACCTCCTCGACCGTCTCCGCCGGCAGTTCCCCCCCGATCCGGTCGACCCGATCGTCGACCGTGCCTACCTCGCCGGCGAGCCCGCCTTCACCGCCCGCGTCGAGATCGCCGACGAGCTGGTGCCGGACGCGCTCGACGCCTGCGACCAGCTCGAGCGCCTGCTCGACGACCTCGACAGCTGGGCCATGGACTCCGACCTGGCCATCCTGGAGGCGTCGCCCGAGGTGAAGGCCTACCGCACCGCCTACCTGGCCCAGGTCCGCGACCAGCTCCGCCGCGCCCTCCCGGCCGCGAGCTGACCGTGGCCGCGAGCTGACCCGGCTACGAGCTGACCCGGCTACGAGCCGACCCCAGCCACGAGCCGACCCCGGCTACGAGCCGACCCGCTGCTTCAAGTCGGCGCCCGCGCAGAACGCCCGCTCGCGGGCGGCGCCGGGCTCACCCGCCGACGCTCCCCGCGTTGACCTCCTGGAACGCCCAGATCCAGGTATGGCGCAGGCCGCTGGCCAGGTCGGCCCGCGGGCGCCAGCCGAGCAGCTCCTCGGCCCGCCGCGAGTCCAGCGAGATGCGCTGCAGCTCGCCCGGACGGGCGGGCGCGAACACCGGGTCGGGGCCGAACCCGGTCACCTCGCGCAGGGCCGCGTACAGCTCGAGCACCGAGGTCTCGGTGCCGGTGCCGACGTTCAGCCTGGTCCCCACCGCGGCCTCGTGCCCCTCGGCGGCGGCCACGAAGGCGTCCACGACGTCCTCGACGAACACGTAGTCCCGGGTCTGCCTGCCGTCCCCGAAGACCGTCACCGGCTCGCCGGACAGCAGCCGGTTGCAGAAGATCGCCACCACCCCTGCCTCACCGTGGGGGTCCTGGCGGGGGCCGTAGACGTTGCCGAGCCGCAGGCTGACCCACTCGAGCCCGTGGAGGTCGCGGAAGCTGGCCAGGTAGTCCTCGACCGACCGCTTGGCCACGCCGTAGGGGCTGGTGGGCCGCGGCGGGTAGTCCTCGCCGATCGGCAGGTCGGCCGGGTCCGGCTCGCCGTAGGCGGTGCCGCCCGACCCGGCGAACAGCAGCCGGGCGCCGCACTCGGCCGCCGCCTTGGCCAGCGCGACCGAACCGAGCACGTTGACGCGGGCGTCGTGCACCGGGTCGTCCACGCTGCGGCGCACGTCGATCTGGGCGGCCAGGTGGAACACGACCTCGGGGCGGACCTCGGCCACCACCCCGGCCAGCTCGGGCCCGGCCACGTCCGCCCCGGCGTGCTCGACCCGGCCCGAGGCGAACGCGTCGGCCAGGTTGTCGAGCTTGCCGGTGGAGAGGTCGTCCAGGACGGTCACCTCGTGCCCGTCGTGAGCCAAGCGGTCGACCAGGGCGGAGCCGATGAACCCGGCGCCGCCGGTTACCAGGGTGCGCATGGGTCAGCCTCTCAGCCGGTCGGGGCCAGGTCTCGGGGCCAAGGTCGAGGTCGGGGCCAAGGTCGAGGTCGGGGCCAGGGCCGAGGCCGGGGTCAGGGTCGGGGCCAGGGTCGGGGCCAGGGTCGAGGTCGGGGCCAGGGTCGGGGCCGGGGGCCAGGGTCTCAGGGTCGGGTAGGGCCGCGCGGCCGCGACCCTCGGGTCCCGGCCGGCGGCGGCGATCGGCGCCATCCTACCGGCGCGACCGGGATGCACACCGGTAGCTCCCACCTCTACCCCACGCCCGGCCCGTGGGGAGCTCCACGCTGCCGCCACCCCGGCCCGTGGCAAACTCCCGGTCCCGCGCTGCCGCCACCCCCGGCCCGTGGCAAACTCCCGGTCCCGCTTCTCTTGTCGCCGACCCCTCGGTCGGGCAGGGTACGCGGGGTGGAGGGGGGCGAGGGTGTGGCAGCGCGAGGGGAGGGGCATGGAACAGGTGGCGGAGCCGCCGGCCCGGCTGGGCGCGGCCATGCGTGCGCTGACCCGCGGCTGGCTCCTGCCGTACCTCGTGATCGTGGTCGTGACAGCGGCCGACCTGGTCGCCGGCGGCAACCTCAGCACGGTCCCGTTCCTGGTGCTCAGCCCGCTGCTGGCCAGCCGGCTCTCGACCGACCGGCGCCAGGTGCTCGCCGCCGGGGTGGCCGCCCTGGGCGCCGGCGTCGTGCTCGGCGAGCTCAACCACGAGCTGGCCAGCGCCCAGCAGATCGCCAGGCTCGTGCTGATCGTGGTCGGGACCCTGGTCGCCCTCATCAACCAGGGCGCGGTGCGGCGGGAGCAGTCGGCCCTGGAGCGGTCGGTCGACACCATCACCATGGCCGCCCTGCTCGTCGCCGGGGTCGAGCCGCAGGAGGCCTACCGGCTGCTGGCCCGCTCGTCGCGCAGCCTGTACGCGGCCGACGCGGCCGCGGTGTACCGCCGCGACGGCGAGCGCCTGCTGCTCGAGGCGGGCGACCGGCACGAGCTGATCCCGCCCATGCCCAGCCGCCTGTCCAGGGCTGGCACACCCGGCGCGTTCGCCTCCCGGCCGGTCGAGGCGAGCGTCCGCTCGGCCGCCGCGCCCGAGGCGGCCATGCTGGAGGCACGCGGGCTCGGCAGCCTGCTCTGGCTCCCCCTCCTCGACCCGGACGGCGTGCAGACCGGCGCCATCGCGCTCGCCTGGCGCCGGCGCGACCCGCGCCTGACCGCCGAGGCGCTCGCCGGGTCGCAGCAGTTCGCCGACCTGGGCGCACGGGCCATCTCGGGCTCCGAGCGGGCGCGGGCCCAGGCCGAGGTGCTCGAGCGGGTGCAGGCCCTGCTGCTTTCCACCCCGCCCGGCTGGGCCCAGGGGTACAGGGTCGGGGTCAGGTACCAGTCGGCCAGCGGCCTCGCCCAGATCGGCGGGGACTTCTACGACCTGATCGAGGTCGACGACGGCAAGGGGCTGGCGTTCATCCTGGCCGACGCCCGCGGCAAGGGGCTCGAGGCCAGCTCGCTCGCGTCGGTGCTCAAGGGTGCCTTCCGCAGCCTGGCCGGCGAGGGGACCAGCCCGGCCCGCCTCCTCGGCCGGCTGGACCGCGTGGTCGCCCGCGAGGGTGGCGACGAGGACTTCGTGACCGCGCTGGCCGGCCGCGCCTACCCGGGCGGGCAGTTCGTGCTCGCCTCGGCCGGGCACCCGTACCCGCTCGGGGACGGGCCCCGTCCCGCCGCGGTCGGGGCGCCTCTCGGGCTCGGCACCCGGGCGGCCGAGGCGCAGGTGAGGCTGCACCCGGGCCAGCGCCTGGTCTGCTACACCGACGGCCTGGTCGAGGCGCGCAACGCGGCCGGCGCGTTCATCGACCGGGCCGGGTTCGAGCAGGCGGTGCGGTCCGGCACCCTCGACGACGCCCTGGACCGCCTGGTCGCGATGGTCAACGAGCACAGCGCCGACTACCGGGCCGACGACCTGGCCCTGCTCGGCCTCGAGTACGCCCCCGACCAGTGACTCCGTGGCAACGGAGTACCTGAGGCGCCTCCTCGGGCCGGGCGGGGACGGCCGGGCCGCCTCCCCGCCGTGACCGGCGACGGCCAATCGTCGACTTCCACGCCTCCGTCGACTTCCACGCCTCCGTCGACTTCCTCGCGGCGGTTGGGGCGCTGCGGCGCCGGCCGCCGTTAGCATGGCCGCGCGCCACCAGCGCCATACCCGACGCCGCCCCACGAGGGAGCCTTCATGGACTTCGAGCTCGCACCCGAACAGCAGGAGTTCGCCAAGATCGTCCGGGAGTTCGCCGAGGAGGTGGTCGCGCCCAGGGCCGAGGCGATGGACCGCGCCGAGGAGCTGGACGAGGCCGTGCTCGACCAGATGGCCGCGATGGGCCTGTTCGGCCTGCCGTTTCCCGAGGAGTACGGCGGCATGGGGGCCGACTACCTGACCCTGTGCCTGGCCGTCGAGGAGCTGGCCAGGGTGGACTCGTCGGTCGCGATCACCCTGGAGGCCGCCGTCGGCCTCGGGGCCATGCCGGTCTACCGGTTCGGGACCGAGGAGCAAAAGCAGCGCTGGCTCCGGCCGCTGGCCACCGGCGAGCGGATCGCCGCGTTCGGGCTGACCGAGCCGGGCGGCGGCTCCGACGCGGGGGCGCTGCGGACCCGGGCCGTGCGCGACGGCGACGACTGGGTCGTCGACGGGACCAAGGCGTTCATCACCAACGCCGGGCTGCCCCGCTCCGGCTTCGTCGTCTTGGCCGCCGCCACCGGCGAGCGGCCCGACGGCCGCCCCGAGATCAGCAACGTGATCGTGCCGACCGGCACGCCGGGCTACACCCTGGGCAGGACGTACTCCAAGGTCGGCTGGCACGCGTCCGACACCCGGGAGCTCTCCTTCGAGGGCTGCCGGGTCCCGGTCGAGAACACCCTGGGCGAGCAGGGCGCGGGCCTGGCCAACTTCCTGCGCATCCTGGAGGAGGGCCGCATCGCGGTCGCCGCGCTCGCCACGGGGCTCTGCCAGGGCTGCGTGGACGAGAGCGTCAAGTACGCCCGCGAGCGCCAGGCGTTCGGCCGCCCGATCTCGTCGTTCCAGGCCGTGGCGTTCAAGATCGCCGACATGGAGCTGCGCGCCCACACCTCGCGCCTGGCCTGGCGGCAGGCCGCCGCCAAGCTGGACGCCGGGCAGCCGTTCGCCCGCGAGGCGGCCATCGCCAAGCTGCACGCGTCCGAGGCGGCCGTCACCTGCGCCCGCGAGGCGGTCCAGGTCCACGGCGGCTACGGCTACATGAACGAGTTCCCGGTCGCCCGCTTCTACCGCGACGCCAAGATCCTCGAGATCGGCGAGGGGACCAGCGAGGTCATGCGCATCCTGATCGCCCGCTCTCTGGGGCTCTGACCGGTCAGGTGATGTCGCGGCGCACCGTGAAGCGGGTGGCCAAGGCGGCGAACACCAGGCCGTAGGCGGCCAGCAGCAGCCCGCCGGCCCACATGGGCAGCAGCTCGCCGTTGGTGATCGCGGCCCCGGTGAGGGCGGTGGCCGCCCCGCTGGGCAGCCACTTGCCGACCGACGGAAGCAGCCCGACCAGCAGGCCCTCGGCGATCAGCAGCCACAGCAGCGAGACGGTGACGGCCGCGATCTGGTTGGGGACCAGCGCGCCCACGCCGACGCCGATCATCCCGTACAGCGCGCTCGCGAGCATCACCCCGAGCACGGTGAGGGCGACGTCGCCGGCGCGGCTGCCGAGCTCGACCCCCTCGATCGACAGCCAGGGCACGGCGACGGCCAGGGTGAGCGCCGACGACACGGCGGCGAACACCAGGCCGACCAGCGCGTACACGACCAGCTTGGCCGCGACCACCCGCCCCCGGTTCGGGCAGACCAGGAACGTGCTGGTGATCGTCTTGTGCCTGACCTCCCCGGCGAACCCCAGGATGCCGAGCACGAGCACGAAGAACATGCCGGATCCGGCCGAGCGGACGATGTTGCGCACCCCCTCGTCGGTATCGAGCGGGAACCCCTGGCCCTGCTCGGCGACCCGGTCGGCGGTGAGGATGCCGGCGACAACCGCCAGCAGCGCGAGCCCGAGCATCCCGGCCAGCATCGCCAGCGGCATCCGGGTCGTGCGGAGCTTCAGCAGCTCCCCCGCGATCAGGCGCCCCATGGCCGTTCCTCCTGGGTCTCCTCGTTCTCGTGGGTGGTCAGCTCGAGGAAGACCTCCTCGAGGTTGGAGCGGTCCATGCGGAGCTCGTAGAGCACCAGGCAGGCGGAGCCGGCCAGGCGGCCGACCGCCTCGGTGGTGGTGTCGGTGGCGACCACCCGGTCGTCGCCGTCCAGCTCCGCCTTGATGCCGTTCCTGGTGAGCAGGCCGTGCAGGGCGCCGGCGTCCGGCGAACGCACCAGCACCGACGGGGTCGCCCGGGCGGTCAGCGCCTCCAGGGTGGAGTGGGCGACCATCCGGCCCCGGGCGATGATCACGACCTCGTCGGCCGTCTGGGCCACCTCGGCCAGCGCGTGGCTCGACACCAGCACGGTGCGGCCCTGGTCGGCCATGTGGCGCAGGAACCCGCGCAGCCAGTGGATCCCCTCGGGGTCCAGGCCGTTGGCGGGCTCGTCCAGGATCAGCACCCTCGGGTCGCCCAGCAGCGCTGCGGCGAGGCTGAGCCGCTGGCGCATGCCGAGGGAGAACCCCTCGACCCGCCGGCGTGCGCTGTCGGTCAGGCCGACCAGGCCGAGGACCTCGTCGGCCAGGCGCTCCGCGTCGGGCAGGCCGCCCTCGACGGCCAGGACGCGCAGGTGGTCGCGGGCGCTGCGGCCGGGGTAGAAGCCGGTCGCCTCGAGCACCGCGCCGACCTCCCGGATCGGCTCGTCCAGCTCCCGGTAGGTCCGGCCGCCGATGGTGGCGGTGCCGGTGGTCGGGGTGACGAGCCCGAGGAGCATCCGCAGCGTGGTCGTCTTCCCGGCCCCGTTGGGGCCGAGGAAGCCCGTCACCTTGCCCTCGTCGACCTCGAAGGACAGGTCGTCGACGGCGACGACCTCCCCGAAGCGCTTGCCGAGCCCGTGCACGGCGATGACCGACATCGTCGTCCTTCCTTCCTCCAGCCTTCCTCGGGCGCCCTGTCCCGGTCCGCCTGGTGCCCACACCGTGGGTGTCCACGCCGTGGGTCCACGCCGTAGCCGCCCACGCCGTGGGTCCACGCCATGGGTGTCCACACCATGCTGCACCAGTCCCTGCCGCCAGTCATCGGCCGGCGGGACGACGCACAGAGTCCTGCCCAAGCGGGTCCCCGGAAGTCCTGCCCGTAACCCTCCGAGTCCTTCCTGGGCACCGCCTTGCGTTACGAGCAGGACTTCTGAGCTGCTGCCTAGCGCACCGTCAGCTGCAGCGGCGCGCTCTCAGTCGCGACGTGGTCGGCGTCGGCCGGCTTGGCGACCCGGTAGGTGAACACCCCGGTGGCCGTGCCCTGCACCCGGAAGCTGTAGGTGCCGGTGCCGGACAGGACGGCCTGCTGCGCGACCTGCCAGGCGCCCCCGACGAGCTGCTGGAGCTGCACCTGCTGCCCGGCGTGGGCGGGGGTGACCGTCCCGGCGATGGTCGCGGTCTTGCCCGGTTTGATCTGCTTCGGGCTGAGCGAGGCGGTGAGGAGCGGCCGCACGCCGACGGGCACGGTCGCGCTCGTGCTGGCGAGCAGGCCTGGCCCGCCCGCATAGGCGAGCTGGTACTCCACGTTCTCAGTAGGGCTGTGGCCGATGGTGACCGCCCCGCTCGCCGAGGTGGTGCCGGTGCCGACGGGACTCCAGGCCGAGCCGCCGGCCGGCCGGGCGCGCAGGGTGACGGTCGCGCCGGCCACCGGGGCCGCCCCCGCGCCCTCGGTGAGGGTGCCGGAGACGCTGGCCGCCTGGCCGTAGCTGACGACCGACGGTGAGGCGGTCGCCTGCAGGCTGGTGGGCACCGGGGTGGTGGCGGTCGCGGTGGCCGCCGCGCTGTAGTTGGGCACCTCGTCGTAGGCGAACGCCGCGAAGCTGTAGGTGGTGCCGGCCGACAGGCCGGTCACGGTCGCCGCCGTGCCGGTGTCCTGGTAGACGCGGGTGCCCTCGGCCGGGGAGGCGGGCGGTGTCGCGCCCTGGGCCATCTGCACGACCACGCCGGCGAGGTCCGTGTCGCCGGGGTTGGCCCAGGAGAGCGCGACCTGGCCCTCGGACGCGGTCGCCGAGAAGCCGCTCACCGGCCCAGGTGCGCTGGTGTCGGTCGGGGTGACCGGCCCGGTCGGGTCCGACTCGGACCCCTCGCCGACCTCGTTGGTGGCGCTGACCGTGAAGGTGTAGCTGCTGCCGTTGGTGAGCCCCCCGACGGTGGCGCTGGTCGCCGGACCCGGGGCGGTGACGGTCGGGCCGCCGGCGCTGGCTCGCACCGTGTAGGAGAGGATCGGGGCGCCCGGCGGCGCGGGCGGCGCTGTCCAGCTCACCGTGGCGGACTCGTCCCCCGCGGTCGCGGTCACCCCGGTCGGGGCGGTCGGGACGACCACCTCGTGCCCCTGGCGCTCGAAGGCGCCCATGTCGTACCAGGCGGTCGGGCCCTGGCCGGTGTTGGGCGCCGAGTCGTCGTTGACCCGCGAGCTTCCCTCCAGGTCCGTGGCGGGGTAGTCGCCCGGCACGCTGGTGCCCGAGTCGACCGCGGGCGAGCCGGCGAGCAGGTGGAAGTCGCCTGCGGCGCGGTCGGCGAAGAGCGGGTCGGCCGAGCGTGCGTGCGTGTCCTGCCCGCTCGCCGACGCGTAGGCGGCGACCGTCGGGTACACGACGCCGTTCCATTTCACCGGCGGCACCGCCGGGTCGGTGTTGAAGAACAGGTTCGAGTCGGACACGACCGACGGGCCCGACGAGGCGTCCACGTAGAGGTCGTACTCGCTGGTGGTGGTGCCGTTGTCGACCGCGACGTTGCCGAGGATGCGCGTGCCGGTCGAGCTGCCCTCGACGCTGAGGCCGTCCTTGTGGTTGCCCACCGAGGTGTTGGCGTAGAAGGTGTTGTTCGGGCTGTTCAGCACGTCGAAGCCGTGGTCGCCGTTGGCGTAGGAGAGGTTGTCCTCGTACCGGCAGCCCTGGGTGTCGCCCAGGGTGCTGATGCCGGAGTCCTGGTTGTCGTGGAGGACGTTGCGGCGCAGCACCAGGTTGGCGGAGCGGTGGCCCGTGGCCGCGTCCTGGTCGACCGAGATGCCCGCGGCGGAGCGCACGCTCGGCCTGGCGTTGGCCCAGCTCTGGTTCGCCTCGATCACCGAGTCGGCGAGCCCCTGCAGGGCGATGCCGTGGAAGCGGTTGTCGTGGGTGCGGTTGCCGGCGACGGTCGCCTGGGACCCACCGTGCACGAGGACGCCGTGGCTCGCCGCGTCGAGCACCTCCGACCCGGTCACCGACGAGGCGGTGGTGTTGGACAGGAGGATCCCGTACGAACCGCTGTTGCGGACGGTCACGCCGCGGACCGTCAGGCGCGCGCCGTCGCGCAGGTCAACGGCGCTGCCGTTCTGCCCGTCGAAGGTGAACCCGTCGATCACCACGTCGGACTTGCCGGTGGCCTGGAACCCCTGGGTCTGTCGGCCGACCTCGACCTGGTGGCCCGCCGGGCTCGACCCGTCGGCCGTGTGCACGTACAGGACCAGGCCGGCCGCGTCGTGGTACCAGGTGCCCGGCCCCATCGCGTCGGGGGCGGTGGCCGGGGCGAGCAGCACGCCGTCGACGAACACCTGCTTCGGCGCGACCGCCTCGCTCCACGGGGTGCTGTACGCGCTCCCCGACGCCGGCGTCCACGGCCGGGCGGACGCGTCGATGGTGCCGAGCACGACCACCTCGCCCTGCGCCTGGAACGTCACGGGCTGCCCGGGCGCTCCGCCGAGCACGACGGTCGCCTTCTCGCGGTAGGTGCCGGCGGACACGGTTACGGTCGCGTCGGGACCCGCGACCTTCGCCGCCTTCGCGATCGTGCAGAAGGGCTGCGTCTGCGTGCCCGGTCCGGCGTCGCTGCACCCCGGCCCCTGGGCCACCCAGTAGGCCGCGGCGGCCCTGGCGGGCCCCGCCGTCGCGAGCACCACTCCGACCAGGACCACGAGGACGACCAGCACGGTCCTCGACCGCCACGACCAGCTCCAGCACGACGCCATCCGGCTTCCCCCCCGCGTGTTCGCCCCTTCCTGCAGAGGTGAGCATCCCCCCGGACGGATGAGCCCGCGACGGCCGGCTGCATGGACCGAACTACGGCGTTTGATGATTGCCGGTGGCGCCGGAGCGCCGGCCGCGCCTTGCACTGAAGCGCCGGGCTGAAGAGTCGGCCGTCCCCGGCCGCGTGCGGGTGCTTCCAGGCTGAAGAGCCGGCCGTCAGCTGTAGCGGACCCGCGGGTCGAGGGCCGCGTAGACGACTGGGCAGAGCATGCAACCGGCCGCCCAGATACAAGTGAGAGCCTGATTGACCTTCGATGAGAACCGGTGAGGGGGCCGGCCGGCCGGCCGGAGCTGCGCCCGGCCGAGCCGGGCGTGGACGCGGCCGTCGCCCGGCTCTTGTCGGTGGTGGTCGCCGCCGGCAAGGACGGCACCTGGCGGCGCCTCAAGGCCTGCTCGGAGCCTCGCTGCCGCTGGGTCTTCTACGACCGCTCCAGGAACCGCTCGGGCGTCTGGTGCGCCATGAGCGTCTGCGGCAACCGCGCCAAGGTGCGGGCCTTCCGCCAGCGGGAGCGTGCCGCTGCCGCCGCCCGCTCCGGGCCGTAGCCCGGGGCGTCAGCCGACCCGGGTCGGGTCCAGCCCCGCCAGTCGCGGTACTGCCAGCCCGAGGTGCCGACCAGGACCGGCGCGGCGGCTACAAGCCCGGGGCGCCCGAGGCGCCCGGGGCGCCTTTGAACGGGCCGACCACGTCGGCGGTGATCCAGCCGCCGTAGAAGTCCCCGTCCTGGGCCTCGACCACCTCGCCGTCGACGGTGGCCCGGTCCACCTTGCCCGGGTAGAACGCCACGTGGTCGGTGAGCGCCTCGTAGCCGGGACTCGGGGACGGGTAGGACCAGGCGATCCCGACCCGGTCGCCGGTGTCGTAGAAGATCGCCTCGCCCTTGAACTCGCAGTAGGTCGACGGCCGCCGGGAGGGGACGAGCAGATCCAGGCGCACGTCCCCGGGCGGGCCCGGGGGCGTCGCGCGGCCTGGGCCGAGACTACCCGTCCTTGGACACGAAGATGCCGAAGCCGGGGCAGCCGCTCATGCAAAACCTCCTGCAACATGCCGCGCTGGTGGCGGCTCGGCTGGGTACGCCTTGCCTTTCGCAGCGCATCCCAGCGCGGTTGCAGGAGGTTTGCGGAACCCTGTCCGGGCTATTGCCGGTTAGAGGCCGTAGCGATCGCGCATCTCCGCGTTCTCGGGGTCGATCTCGCGCTTGTCGCTCTCGCGCAGGCGCTTGTTGATCTTCTCGAGGTTGTCGCGAACCAGCTCCTTCTCGGCCTCGGTGATGCGGCCGCGGTGGGGCTCCCCGGCGTGCTCGAGGGTGGCGTAGTTGACCTTGCTCCGGCTCCGGGAGGCGCCGTCGCCCGTGGTGCTCGCCGAGGGCCGCGACGGGCGGGTGCGGTGCTTGGCGATCAGCGCGTCCTGGATTGCGGAGTCCATCACACCGGGGGTGGCCAGGGTGTTGAAGTCGTCGAGGGCGACGGTGAGGCGCTCGCCCTTGCGTGCTCCCGGCTGGAACACCTCGATCGTCACGAACCGGGAAGAGGACTTGAGAGATTCCACCTCTTCGGGAAGAACCTCGAGCGTGACAGGCAGGTCAGCGTACTCGGGGTGCTCGTGGACCACGAGCCGCCCGAGCGACTGTTCCTCTGCCTCCTTGCCGGAAATGTCCGAGACGTGGACGACCTTCACTGCCATCAGCGTAGGTTCCTCCTTGGGAAAACGCGTCCCCTGCGTTGGAGGTAAAGGTAGACGAACGATATGCGTCCAAGCAACGTCCGGCAGCGGCTACGATGCGAGAAGTTTATCGAAGGAGGTCCTAATGTGGCGGTGAGGCGTCCGGTCCCGAGCAGTTTGAGCGGTTCCCGCTGGCGGACCGTTGCCGCCGCCGTGGTGGTGGTCGCATTTTTTGGGATCGCCCTGTTCTCCCGCTGGCAGGACGTTACCTCTCGCAAATGGAGTCTAGAGCCCGGGTTTTTCGCACTCGCGTCGGTCCTGCTGGCCGCCTCCTACGCCCTCGTCGCGGTGTTGTGGGCCGTTGCGCTGCGCCGGGCGGCGGGGCTGCCGGTCGCCCGCGGGGTGCGGATATGGTTCCTCGCAAACCTGGCCAGGTACGTGCCCGGCAACGTCTGGAGCTTCGTCGGCGCGGTCGAGCTGGCCAGGCGGGAGGGCGTGGCCAGGCGGACCACCCTGGCCACCATGGCCCTCACCCAGCTCCTCTCGGTGGGTGTCGCCCTGCTCGTGGGGCTGCCCGTGCTCGCCGCCGAGTGGGCCCGGCTCGGCCGGCCCGCCCTGTACGGCGCGGTCGCGGTGGCCGCCCTGGCCGGGCTCGGGCTGGCCTTCCGGCGCCGGCTCGCCGCGCTCCTGCGGCGCCGCTACCCGGGGGTCGAGCCGGCCGACCTCGTCCCGGCCCCGGGGACCGCGGTCCTGCTCGGCGCCGGCTACGCCTGCTACTGGGCGGTGACCGGCCTGGCCTTCGCGGCCCTGGTCCGCAGCGTCCACCCACTCGCCGCCGGCGACGTCCTCCTCGCCGTGGCCGCCTACGCCGCCGCCTACGCGGTCGGGTTCCTCGCCGTGGTCACCCCGGCCGGCCTCGGCGTGCGCGAGAGCGTCCTGGCCGTGGCCCTCGCCCCGGTCATGCCGGCGGGCGCCGCCCTGCTGGTCGCGCTGCTCTCCCGCCTGTGGATGATGGCCTTCGAGCTGCTCGGCGCCGGCGTCGCCCTGGCCGTCGAGCGGCGCCTGGACCGCAGGCGCCAGCGGGTCGGTTGAGCGGGAGGGGTCGGTGAGCGGGGGAGGTCGGTTGAGTGGAGGAGGGGTCGATTGAGCGGGGGAAGTGGGTCGGCTGAGCGGCGCGGGCGGGTCGGTTGGCCGGGCCAGCGGACGGCAGACCCTGGGCCGCCGCGGGGTCAGAGCTCTTTGGTGGGGTCGGAGCCCGTGCCGGGCTGCTCGCTGCCGCGGGTCGGGCTCTGCCCGCCGACCAGCTCGAGCAGGGCCAGGGGCCCGTCCCGCTCGGCCAGGCGGAAGCGCCCGGAGCGGATCAGGCCGCCGAGGGTCTGCTCCCACTCGCCGGCGGCGAACACCCGCGGCTCGTCGATCACCAGCACCTGGTGGGTGCCGGTGGTGCGCAGGACCTCGAGCGCGGCCGGGTCGGCCACCCCCCGGTTCAGCGGCTCCAGGCGCTTCATGCGGTCGTCCAGCCAGCGGGCCGGGGTCTGGTTGTAGGCGTTGAGGACCCGCCGCCGGCTCTGGGCGGCCAGGTAGGTGCTGGCCGAGTTCCACGTCACGTGCGGCTTCAGGGCCGGCAGGCCGAGCACCGGCCCGGCCTGGTCGCCGGCCGACCGCAGCGCGGCCACCACCTTGTTGCCGGCCAGGTCCGGCTGGAGCCGGTTCTCCGAGACCCGGTAGTCGGCCAGGAGCAGCAGGGTCGCGAGCACCAGCGCGGCGGCGGCGAGCCGACCGGCCTCGACCCGCCCCGGCGTGAGCCAGGTCCGCAGCCAGTCCGGCAGCGGGGGCAGCCCGGCCCCGGTCCGTGCCCGGCCCGCCTCCGCGTCGGCCTCGGCAGCGGCCTGCGCCTCCGCGATCCACTCGGGCATGCCCACCTCGGCTGCCAGGGCGGGATCCTCGCTCGCGGCCAGTTCCCGCGCAGGCTGGTCCCGCCCGGCCAGTCCCCGGCCGGCCAGCTCCAGCGCGGCCAGTTCCCGCGCGGGCTGGTCCCGCCCGGCCGGGTCCCCTGTGGCCGGCTCCCCGGCGGCCAGCTCCCGCCCGGCCAGCTCCTGCGGGAGCTGGTCCCGCCCGGCCGGCTCCCCAGTCCCGCTGCCGGCCGGTCCCTCCCCGGCCCCGTCCGCCCGCCCGCCCGCTCCGTCCGTCCGCCCGGCGCCCACCCACCCCGGCCAGCGCAGGCTGGCCAGGTCGAGGGTGACGATCGCCAGGAGCACGAGCACGAGCGCGGTCAGGCACATGAGCCGCTCCGGCACCCGCTGCAGCGAGACGAACGACACGTTGTCGAACAGCAGCCTGTAGGGCTGCAGCGGCCCGATGTCGGACCGCGGGCCATAGGTGAGGAACACCAGCGGAACCACGAGCACGGCGTAGGGGAGCGCGGCCCGGACCTGGCGGCCGGCAACCCCCTGGCTCAGCCTGGCCACCCCCTGCCCCAGCTCGGCCGTGCCCTGCCCCGGGCTGGCGACCCCCTGGCTCAGCCTGGCCACCCCCTGGCCTAGCCGGGCCGTGCCCCGGCCCAGCATGGTCGTGCCCTGCCCCAGGCCGGCCGCGCCCTCGCCCAGGCCGGCACGGCCCAGGCGCCCGGCCACCACCGCGGCCAGCCCGGCCACGGCCAGCAGCAGCAGCGGCCAGCCCACGTAGATGAGCTCCTCGCCCTGGGTGCCGAAGGTCTTCTGGGCCAGCGCCCAGAGCGAGTCGGGCGCGTACAGCAGCACCTGCTGGAAGCTGCCGTTCTCCCCGGACACAGTGCCCTTGAACGCGTACCTGAACACGAGCACGGCGTAGGCGGCGCCGGCCGCGACCGCCGCCAGCGTCACCGCGGCGGGGGCCAGCGGCACCAGCCGGCGCTCCATCCGGGCCGCCACCAGCGCCCACACGGCCATGAAGGTGAGCAGCGCCGACATGTACAGGGTCAGGTGGAACTCGCCGCTCAGCGCGATCGTGAGCGCCACCGCGACCACCCCCGCGGCTGGGCCGCGCCAGCGCCGCCCGGCCCGGTGCCGCTCGACCATCACCTCGAAGGCCCAGAGCGCGGCCGGGAGCGACCACCACAGCACCGCGTTGAAGTGGACGGTGAGCTGGAACATGCGGTTGGGGGTGAAGGTGTAGGCGAGCGCGCCGGCCGCGGCCAGCAGCGGCCAGCGCACGTGCCGGCGCAGCCACCCGAACGCCGCCAGCCCGGTCGCCACGGTGGCCAGCAGCAGGATCAGGTTGTAGGCGGGCACCATCCCCATGACCGGCCACAGCAGCGCGAACAGCGGCGTCCAGGGCAGGTCCAGGGAGGTCGTGCGCAGCTCGGTCAGGCCGGCCGCCCCCTCGCGCAAGTCCAGGTA
Source organism: Actinomycetes bacterium (assembly GCA_036000965.1). Taxonomy (NCBI): domain Bacteria; kingdom Bacillati; phylum Actinomycetota; class Actinomycetes; species Actinomycetes bacterium. The sequence continues at coordinate 15,728 of DASYUT010000293.1, read as the reverse complement.
GGGGTTGCGCAGGTCGCGGACGTTGTCGACCACCACCGTCTGGATGAAGACGGTCTGCATGAAGTCGCCGCTCGTCACCGTGCCTGGGCGGCTGACGAAGTTGGGCTCCGCGCTGGACTCGACGTTGCCCTTCATCGTCCAGAAGTGGTCGAGGTGGAGCGTGAGCGGCCAGGTCAGCACCGCCCAGGCCAGCAGCGTGGCCAGGGCCACACCCAGCCAGAAGGCCGGGCCGGCGACTGGGCGGTCCTCGCCGGCCGGGGCCGGCTCGCCTGCGGGAGGAGCTGCCGAGGCCCCCGCCTGCGGTGCCGTGGTCGTGCTCACCGTCTGGTGGCGTCGGTCAGCCGGCGCTCCAGGCGCTCGACCCGCTCGGAGACGTTCACGACCAGCTCGGCCAGGAACCCGACCAGCACGACCAGCAGCCCCGCCAGCAGCGAGATCCCGGCGACCAGCATCAGCGGCCGGTACTGGGTGTGGGAGGACAGGAACATGTAGGCCAGGAACGCCCACAGCAGCAGCCCGGCCCCGATCATGGCCGAGCCGACCGCCCCGAAGAACAGGATCGGCTTGCGCTGGAACGTCAGCAGGAACTTGAGGGTGATGACGTCCATGAGCGACACCGGCAGGCGCGAGAACCCGAACTTCGACCGGCCCGCCTGCCTCGCCTGGTAGGGGACCTTGACCTCGCCGATCCGGAAGCCCTCGTTCTGGGCCATGACCAGGATGTAGCGGTGCCACGACGAGCGCAGCGCGAGCGAGTCGGTCACCTCCCGCCGGAACGCCTTGATCCAGTTCAGGTCGTGGACGTCGAGCCCGAACAGCACCCTGCAGGTCACGTTCGCGACCCGTGACGCGACCCGCTTGCCGTCCCTGCGCCCCTGGCGCCACCCCGAGACCACGTCGAAGCCCTCGTCCAGCTTCTCGAGCAGCAGCGGGATGTCGACCGCAGGGTCAGACTCGAGGTCGGCGGGCAGGAACACGATCACCTCGCCCTGCGCCTCCCGGAACCCCCGGTTCAGCGCCTCGGTCAGCCCCAGGTTGCGGCGCTGGCGGACCAGCCGCACGCGCGGCTCCGCCTCCGACGCCGCCCGCACCCGTGCCGCGGTCGAGTCGGTCGACCCGTCGTCGACGTACAGCAGCTCCCACGGCCGCCCGATCTGCGCGAACGCCTTCGCCGTCTTCTCCACGAAGATGGCGACCGTGCCCTCCTCGTTGTGCGCGGGCACCACCACGCTGACGAGGCCGGGCACCCCGCTCGACACCGCTGCCTCGCTGCCCGTGCCAGGCTCGGGCGCCGCTGTGGTGGGGGAGTGGTCGGCCCGGCTTCCCGGCGCGGCGGCGGCGGCGGGGGCGGGGGCGAGGTCGCCGGGGGTCCCCGGCACGGCTCGCGGCTCGACCGGCGACCCCTCGAAGATCGGGGTGCTGCCGTCCACGCCGGCCTGGCCCGGCGTTGCGGCGGTGGTGGGGGAGAGCGGCGCTCCCGCCGTCCCGGTGGCGGCCGCCCCGGCCCGGGCGCGCCGTCGCTCCGGCCCGCTCACCTCTGCCGCCTCTCGAAGAACCCGCTGACGGTGGCGACGGCGTGGTCCTGCCGCGCCTGGTCCAGCTCCGGGAAGATCGGCAGGGACAGGCACTCGGCCGCCCACGCCTCGGTGACCGGCAGGTCCCCACGCGCGTAGCCGAGGTGCCGCCACGCCGGCTGCAGGTGCAGCGGCAGCGGGAAGTGGACGCCCGCCTGCACCCCGGCGGCCCGGCAGTGGGCGAGCAGCGCGTCGCGCTCGGCGGTGCGGACCACGTACAGGTGCCACGCGCTCTGCCTGCCGGCCACCCGCGCGGGGAGCACGAGGTCGCCCACGCCCGCGAGCGCCTCGTCGTAGCGCCGCGCGACCAGCTCCCGGGCGGCGTTGCCCGCCTCGAGGCGCGCGAGCTTCACGCGCAGCACCGCCGCGTGCAAGGTGTCCAGGCGCTCGCCCCAGCCCTCCTCGGCGTGCTCGTACTTGGCCGTGCGCCCGTGGTCGCGCAGCCGCGCGACCCGGTCGGCCAGCTCGTCGTCGCCGGTCGTGACCGCCCCGGCGTCCCCGAACGCGCCCAGGTTCTTGCCCGGGTAGAAGCTGAACGCCGCCATCGTCCCGAGCGTCCCCGCCCGGCGCGGCGACGCCCCCTCGGCCGGCGTGACGCTGGCGCCGTGCGCCTGGGCGGCGTCCTCGAGCACCGGCAGCCCCGCCTCGCTCGCGAGCGCCAGGATCGCGGTCATGTCCGCGGGCAGCCCGTACAGGTGGACGGGCAGGACCGCCGCGGCGCCGTCCAGCGCGCCGGCGAGCGCCTTCGGGTCCATCCCGCCGGTCGCCTCGTCGACGTCGACGAACCGCGCCCGCGCGCCCGCGTGCCCGATCGCCTCGGCCGTGGCCGCGAACGTGTGCGCCACGGTGACGACCTCGTCGCCGCGCCCGACACCGAGCGCGACCAGCGCCAGGTGCAGCGCTGCCGTGCCCGACGCGGTCCCGACCGCCCGCCGCGCCCCGCAGAAGGCCGCGAACTCGGCCTCGAACGCGCGCACGTCGGGTCCCTGGATGAACGTGCCTGCCTCGACCACCCGCGCCACCGCCGCGTCGAGGTCGGCGCGCATGGCCTGGTAGCCGGCCCGCAGGTCGGCCAGGGGGACGGTCAGCTCTGCCAGCGGTCACTCCCTCTCATCTGCCCGTGGGGTGCATGGTGGCACCACCGCGGCCCGCCCGTCACGCCGCCCGCCCCCAGCGAACCTGTCGAACCAGTCGTTCCCCGGTAGACTGCCCGCCATGCCGGCACCGACGGGCAGGACGCGAGGCTGGCGCCGGAGCCGCCGCCTCGCGCTCGCGATGGTACTGATCGCGGTCGCCACCTGGGCCGTGGTCGCCGAGCCCCTCCCCGAGGGCGCGGTGCTCGTCGCCCTCACGCCCGAGCACGGCATCGACGTCGCCGACCTCCCGGCCATCGGGCTGTACCTGGTCGCGCTGGGCCTGATCGGGTCGTGGATGGGCGGGTCGCGGGCGTAAGCGGGCACAGCGGCAATCCTACGTATTTTCCTTGGGTTCCTGATCCGCGAGAATCGGAAGCCTTGTACATAGCGACCATCTGTGCAGCGCGGCAGCGCCTTGAACCGGCCGATCCAGTCTGGACGTCGGGGGCTGCCCGCTCCAGAAGGGGGGAAGGATCCATGAGGAGATTGCTGCTCGGCCTGCTCAGCACCGGGGCTGTCCTCGCCCTCGGCATCGGATCCGCCGGGGCCAGCCCGGCGGTGGTCTCCGAGGAGCCCGCGGCGGGGGCCGTGTTCACCTGCGCCACGACCACCTACACCGTCATCTCGGGCAGCGTCCGCCTCGTGTTCCACGAGGACGAGACCCCGTCGGGCAACGCCAACGTGACCGGCACCATTGTCCCGCAGGGCGTGGTGGCGCAGGACGAGGCGGGCAACCTCTACGACATCGTCGGGGCTGGCTGGTTCGGCGGGGCGTTCAACGCCCAGACCGGCGGCGTCGCGTTCACCGACACCGAGAAGTTCCAGATCGTCCAGCAGGGGGGCGGAACGGTCGGCTCGGTGAACCTCACCGCCCACGTCAGCCCCAACGGGGACCTCACGTCCTTCGACTTCGGGACCTGCACGCCACCGGAGGAGGAGGGCTGAACCACACGGCCTGGTCCGGTCAGCGGAAGAGGAGGGCCCCCGCGGGGGCCCTCCTCGCTGCTTCGCGGTGCTCGACCTCTGGTGTGCGCCGTACCAAGGAGCCGACCCGGGCAGCGCTGATCAGCCGTACCAAGGAGTGGACCCGGGCAGCGCTGATCAGGCGACGGGGGTGAGCGCGGCCGTCGCAAGCACGGCGCCCGCGCCGTACCGTGCGTCGACCGCGGCGCGCGTCCGCTCGTCGAGCACCACGGTCCTGAGGTCCACGGCGTTCGCGGACTCGTCGATCCCCGTGCTCAGCACCTGCAGGCCGAGGTCGGTGCCGGCGGCGCCCTGCAGCTCGCGCTGGATCCGGACCAGCGCACGGTAGCTCCGCTGTTGGCGTGAGACGCACAGCCGCCCACCCCAGCGCGGGCGCAGCTCGGCCTCGTGCCGCGCGAGCGCTCCGGTGAAGGCCACGTTCAGCACGAACTCGCCCGGGTGCTCGGCGACGTCGTGGCCCATTGGCTCCAGGTAGGACAGCCACAGGCCGGCGAAGTCCGGCTGGGCCCGGGCGACCCGGGACACCGGCTCGAGGTACCGTTCCGAGCGTCGGGCCGGGTCGGGCACCTTCCAGCCACCCTCGGGCTCCGGGCACGGCGACTTGGGCTCGTCCTTGAACCGCTCCTCGGCGCTCGGCCGGGACGTCGCTGGTGGGGGCTGGTCGGCCCGGATGACGGTGAACGAGGCGCCGCCGTAGGTCCCGACGAGATGGTAGACACCCCAGGTCGTGCCGTTGGCCGTCTGTTCGCCCGCGACCCGGTCCCAGCGCCAGTTGGCGACGGGCACCCCGTCGCACTGCGGCGGGAACGAGGTCATGACGGCACCGAGGCACAGCTCGGGCCCGTGGCGCGGGCTCTCGAGCACCGTGGCGGTCGTCTGGTACCGCCGCTGGTGGGCCCCGGTTGTCGGGGCCGGCGCGTCGCCGGGCGGGCCGCCGGTGGCGCACCCTGGGAGCAGGAGCAGCGGAATGGCGGCCAGCAGGAGTCGTCGCACGCGCACGCCCCTTTCATGTTTCACGTTCTGGTTGGGCGCCTGTTCGACGTTCCCGCGGCGCCGCCGGTTCCCGGCCCCGCCGATCCCGAGCGCGCCGATCCCGGCGCGCCGGTCCCAGGCGCCGGTCCCGGGCGCGCCGGTCCCGGGCGCGCCTCGGAGGGGCGGGCGGTCGTCGCCTCTCGTGACAGCGCCTTCCCGTGGGTGGCGATGGCCGTGCGCCAGCGAGCGAGGAAGTCGTGGATGACGGCGAGCTCCGCGTCGCTGTAGGTCCCGGCGATCTCCTCGGTGCTGCGGACCAGGGGCAGTCCACGACCGAGATCGCCAGCGCGCTGCACCTGTCACCGTTCACGGTCCAGGACCACCTCAAGGCCATCTTCGACAAGGTCGGCGTGCGCAGCCGGCGTGAGCTGGTCGCCACGGTGTTCCGCGACCACTACTGGCCCCGGGTCCTTCAGGACGCGCCGGTCGGGCAGGACGGCTGGTACGCCTCATCAAGCTGACCCGGCGCGCGTCATTGCCGCCGTCACGCCGCCAGTGTTCCTTGCCGCAGCCTGACGTTGGCGTGAGCAACTCATCAGCGCAGCGCGTCGATTCGGCAGAGTTCGTCGACGCGATCGATGAGCTGTTCGCGCGGGACGTCGCGGTGTGCGCGACGATCGACGTGTTCACACATCCCTTCACCGACGAGCTGAAGCGTCGCCCCGATGTTCGACGGATCGCGGTGACGCCTGAGAATCGCGAGGACCTGGCGGTACGGCTTCTCTCCTTGTTCAGCACGCGGCGCTCATCGCTATAGGGCAGCAGACGGTGTGGCCGGGTTTGTCGGGAGGACGGCGTGGTTCGTCGGTCGACAGCGTGGCCATGGAGAGCTGCCGGGCTTGGGGCAGGTCGGTACGCTCGGAGCTGCGCATGGGGTGAGGCGGGGCTGTGGACATCACCATTACCGGCACCAGAGCGGTAGAAGGTCATGAGGGGCCGCACTACGGTCGCCTCTTCGACCTGTACCTCGCTCCCTTCGTCAAGGCGGGCCATGGTTTCCTCGTCGGCGGTGCGATCGGCATCGACACGCTCGCGCTGCACTGGCTTGCTAGCCAGGGAGCGCCGGTCACCGTGGCCGTGCCGAGTACGGTTGCGGAGCAGCCGGATCCAGCTCGAGACGCGATCCGTCGAGCGCAGCGGGAGGCGCTGGTTGCGGTTGTCGAGCTGCGGCATCCCGGCTTCCCGGACGCCGAGGCGTATCACGCGAGGAACCGATGGATGGTGGATCGCTCGCAGTTCACGATCGGATTTCCCCGCACTGGCGAGGATGGGAGCGGGACCTGGTACACGCTTGACTACGCAGCAGGCAAGGGGCTGCCGCGCCTCATCGTTCCGGTGTGACCACTCCTCGCTACCGTAGGAGAGCGGCGGCGTAGAGTTGCTCGTCCAGCGCTCGCGCGAGGGGTGCGTGCTGTGCCGGGTCGAACTCGCGGCGTACCTCGTAGATCCGTCGACTGGGGACGGTTCCACCGACGCGTGCTGCAATCGCGATCGACTGGCCGAGGAGATGAGCGGCGTGGCCGTGGTCTCCCAGTTTCGCCTTCGTCAGGGCGAGGTCGGCGAGGATGATGGATCGCTGCCGGTCGGTTCCCGACCGTGGGAGGCCGAGCGTGGCGTGACAAAGCAGTGCTTCCGCCTTGCGCCAGTGACCGAGCCGGATCTGGCAGGCTCCATCGAACCCATGTAGGTGTGCTCGGATCCCATCGAGGCCAGCGTGTCGGCTTTCGCCCACGAAGCTTCCCGCCGGGTCATCGTCCTGGTCGTGCTCGACGCCGGCGTGGGGCGGCTACCGGCAGATCGCCGCCGCCACCGCCACTACCGTCCTCGACGGCGACCGGCCCGATTCGCGCGCGGATGTGGTGGTGGTGTGCTCGCCGCACAATCCCAGCGGCCACGTGACCCCGGTGGAGACGGTCGCGCGGCGGTGCGCCGGGCAGCCCGCCAGCCTGGTCGTCGTCGACGAGGCGTACGGGGAGTTCAGCGCCGCGCCCAGCGCCGCCGGGCTGCTGGACGAGTTCACCAACCTCGCGGTGGTGCGGACGTTCTCCAAGGCGCTGGCCCTGGCGGATCTGCGGCTTGGGTACCTGCTCGCCCATCCCGAGGTGGTCGGGGTGCTGCCCCGGGTGCGGGTGCCCTGGCAGCCGTCGGGGTTCGCGCAGGCCGCCGGGCTGCTCGCCCTGGATTATCTGGATGATGTGGCCGCGACGGTGGCGCTGGTGGTCCGCGAACGCCAGCGTCTGTATGACGCCCTTGCAGTGCTGCCGGGGGTGCGGGTGCTGCCCAGTGAGGCGAACTTCCTCTGCTTCGCGACCCCCCGCCCCGTCGGCTGAGGTTCGCCGGGGGCTGCTGGGGCATGGAGTGGCGGTCCGGGACGTGTCCGGCCTGGCCAGTCTGCCCGGCCACCTGCGCGTGACCATCGGCGCCTCGGCCGACAACCGAGCGTTCCTGGCTGCGCTGGGGGAGGTGCTGGCGTGACCGGGCGTGGCGACACGCAGCATGTCGGGGAACTGGCGTTGGCGCACGACCTGGCCGACGCCGCCGACCAGGTCAGCCTGGCCCTGTACCGCGATGGGGAGCTGCTCGTGGCCCGCAAGCCCGACCTCACCGAGGTCACCCAGGCCGACCGCGCGGTCGAGGACCGGCTGCGCGAGCTGCTCGCCGAGCGCCGCCCCGGCCACGGCATCCTCGGTGAGGAGCGCGGCGCCAGCGGCGACCAGCGCATCCGCTGGGTCATCGACCCGATCGACGCGACCCGCAACTTCATCCGCGGAAACGACATGTGGGGCACCCTGCTCGCCTTCGAGGCCCACGGGCAGGTCGAGGTCGCGATGGTCTCGGCGCCGGCGCTGGGCCGGCGCTGGTGGGTGGTGCGCGGCCAGGGCGCGTGCACGACCGGGCCGCTGGACCCGCGGCCCCGGCCCCTGGCCGTCTCCCGCGTCAACGAGCTCGCCGGCGCGCAGCTGGCCTACGGCGACCTGCGCCACGACCGGTGGTTCCAGGCACCGGCGGGGCGGTGCTGGCGGACCCGGGGGATCGGCGACTTCCTCATGTGGTGCCTGCTGGCCGACGGCGCCGTCGACGTCGTCGTCGGCCAGGACACCGACCAGCCCTGGGACCTCGCCGCGCCGATCCTGCTTGTCGAGGAGGCGGGCGGGCGGGTCACGGGCCCGGCCGGGCAGCCCTGGACCGGCGGGCAACCCGCGATCGGCAGCAACTGCCTGCTCCACCCCGCCGTCGTGGACCTCATCGGCGCGGCGGATACCCCACGCGCTGCGACCGCGGACCGGGGCGGCTGACCCGAGGCCGACCCCCCTGTCTCCCTCACGCACTGACCAGCGTTCGGGCTGGCCTGGCCCAACGCGTCCCCACCCGTCCAGGAGAACCCTCCCGATGCCCTCCGGCTCCATCAACCCCCCACCCACGCCGACGATGAGGACGGGCTGCTGCGCCGGTTCGGCTACTGGCCTCGGTTCGCCCGCACCCTCGGCTGGGGCGAGTCGTTCGGGGTCGCGTTCTCGTTCATCTCCGTCACCACCGGCATCTTCACCACCTTCGGGTTCCTCTTGTCGACAGCAGGGCCGCGGGGGATCTGGACCTGGCCGCTCGCCGTCGCCGGCCAGACCCTCGTCGCCCACGTCTACGGCTACGGCGCCTTGGCAGCTCGGATCCCGGTCGCTGGTGGCCCATACCAGTGGGCCTCGCGGCTGGCCGGCCCGCTGGTGGGCTGGTGGCTTGGGTGGCTGTCGTTGGCGTTCCTGGTGATCGTCACCGTCTCGGTCGACTACGCCCTGGTCCAGGCCGCCGTCGCCTCCGGGGCGCTTGGCATGCTGTTCCTTGTCGCGCTCGCCCAGGCGATCCCCCACCCCGACCGAATCAGCGAGCAGGCCCCGGTCGCAGCGATCCTGCGGGACTTCCTCGGCGGCCGGATCGAGCTGTTCCTGGCATTCATCTGCCTGGCGATCTATACCTGCGGGACCGTCATCATGACCACCGCGTCCCGGCTCGCCTGGGCCATGGCCCGCGATCGGCGGCTCCCAGCCCACCAGCTCCTCGCGCGGGTGCCGCGGGCCACCAGCGGGCCGGTCTACGCGGTGCTGCTGGTCGCCGGCGCCAGCGCGCTCATCGTCGTCACCCTGGGCGGCAACCCCGACGCGCTGACCACCCTGTTCACCGCCTCCACGCTGCTTCCTGCCATCCTCTATACGGGCACGGTCACGCTCTTCCTCTGGACTGCGCGGCGCATGCCGCTGATCGAGCAGGGTTCGTTCCGGCTCGGCGGGTGGGAGCGCCTGGTCGCCACCGGCGCGCTGGGGTGGCTTGGCTACGAGCTGGTCGTCCTGCTCGCTCCCGCGCAGTTCCGCCCCGCCCAGGGCTACGCGCTCGCTGCGGTCGCGCTTGGCGCGGTCGTCTACATCCTGATGCGGGTCGCCGAGCCGGTCGCCATGACCAGCCAGCCCGCCACCGAGGAGATCCTCACCCAGGACGCGGCGTCTGATCAGGACACGGCCTCGTTCGGAGAGCAGGCGTCATGGTGACGCGGGTAGGTCATCCGACGGCGGGAGAGCCCACCGCCACGCCGGTCGAGGAGCCTGCCGGGGGGTGGCCCGTGTGAACCCCGCCGGTATCGTCGTGACCGCGATCGTCGTGGTGGCCGGTTTCGCCCTGATCGCCGCGTTGCTGTGGGTCGACTACCAGAACGAGTGCGACCACCAGCGCCAGGCCGCCCGCATGCGGCGGCTGGACGCCGCCCGGGAACGGCAGCGCACCTGATTGGCCTCGTCGCGCTGGGGCTCGTCACCTTCTGGACCTCTGGAGCCCGCCTGGAGCCCGGCTGCAGGTCCACGCACTCCAGCTCCTGCCGTTCGTCGACGTCTGGCAGAAATTTCCCGTTGCGCTTCGCATCTCGATCACGAAGTGGCCATCTGAGTCCGCGCCAAGCGCCGGTGCTGAGTCGAGGTATGTTGAGATCCCCCCGTGAACCCTGCTGGGCCTCACGAGCGACCAGTTGCCGAACTTGCTGCTATTGGCAGACTTGTTGGTGAGGTGGTAGAGCTGGTCATCGTTACCACGCCCGAAGACTTCAAGCTTGCCACCGGGCCGCATGCCAACCGCCACCCCTTGCTTTATGGATATGCCCTTGCCGATGGCTGTCCAGCCTGCCCATGAACCACTGCTTGATCGCTTATTGTGATACAGGGTCCCGCCAACCCAGCGGGAGAAGGCTTCGAGGCTGCCATCGTTGTTTACGGCGACCGTGGGGGTGACGGTTAACCTGCCGCCCTGATTCTCCCACGTCCCCCAGGACCCTCCGGCACTGGTTTGGGCACGACTTACGAGTGGCCCGTGGTCTCCGTTGGGATCATTCGCGGCACCGGAGGGCGCTTGGACCGCGAACACTTCAAGCCTGCCGTCAGCCTTCTTGATTACGACCGGCTCGGTAGCGACACTCCCGCCGAGGTTTTCCCAGGCGCCCCACGCCCCGGAGGCATCTCGCTCGCTCCGGTATACATGACTGCCGCGACCGCGCACGAAGACCTCGGGCAGGTTGGTGTTGTCGTTCACCAAGGCGAACTTCGACAAAGACGAGACTCCGGCGAGCGTGGTCCACCTGCCCCAGGTTCCTGCCGCATCGACCTGCTCGATGTACGCAGCGGCATTCCCAGCGGTCCGGGCGAACACAAGCACCCGGCCGTCAGCCTGCACCAACGCCGAAGGATCACCGGTCAGGTTGCCTCGGAGGCTTTTCCAGGGACGCCAGCCATCTCGCTTTGTGGGATCTTCGACGCGATACAGCAACTCGTTGCTGCCACCACGGGCAACCATCATGGCTCGCCCGTCACTGCGGCGGACGACTGCTTGATTCGGTAGCCCGTCCCCGATGTAGTCAAGGTTCAAGGTCGTGGTCGCGCAGACACCCACCCGGACGTCAGTCCGACGTGTCGTCATATTGTTGTAGGTGACCCGGAGATCATAGGTGGCCCGTGGCGCCAGCTGCTGCGTCACGTAGGAGTTCGGCGCGGTAAAGTAGGATCCTCCGGCGAAGCCCCAGATCCCCTGGGAGTTCGGCCCGAGCGCCCAGGCTGGCCCGCGCGTGGCCAAGACAGGAACCCCGGCCGCAAAGGTCTGTCCGCGCACCATGCCAGTGCCGTTGACCCGGTCGACCGCGCAGACCAGGGGGAGGCGAAGACCAATACCCGCCCAGGGGCCGGGCGACGGTAGCGGCCTGCGCGCATTCCCGTAGCGGGTTTGGGTCGTCACCCCGGACTCGTTTTTGCTGTACACCTCCACCTCAGCGTGGTGGGTGTTTGCGGGAAGGCAGAACTGCCAGGTCACACTACCGCCCAGGCGGGGGTCTCGTCCCTCCGGCGGCACGGTCGCATTCAACCGCAGCGTCGCGGTGTAGGTAGCCGCTGCCCTGATGGTGCCATCCATGTTGAGCTTCTGGCCGGCAGCATCCACGGCGTCGATGCTCACCTGCGTGTTGACCGCCCTGCCGTCATGGCCCAGCACCGTGCCATTGGCCGCCTTGGTGCCTGATTCGCAATTGGTCGCCGCATGCGCGACCTGGGTGGCAAGTAACCGACTCATGCGCCGATCCGACGGGAGGAGCCCCGTACCGGCCACGCCCACGATCGCGACCACAAGAAGCATCAGCACCGGGCGAGTCATATTCTTTCGCAATCTCATAGATCCCTTTTCGCATGCAATGCACGGGCAGGTGGGTTCAAGGAGGTTGGGGGGCGAGCATGCAGATCTGTTTTTCGCCCTCACGCTGGGGCGACTCTATGCGTCTGGGCCGTGCATTGTCGAGCACGCAGCGTGAAAAGCCCAAGGATGCAGAAATGTCCGGAAGCGCACCGTCGCCGTGGCAGCCTCTCCGCAAGCGTGTCCATCCAGGATCCAAGCTTCATTTCCCCCACACGTCAGGACGAATGCGGCGCCGTAGCTCCACGCGCCCAAATCGCATCGCGACGGCGGGATCGCCGCGACGTAGTCCTCGGACGCGTACCAGCGCCGGGCGTGGTCGGCGCTCGGGAACTCGACCATGACGAGCCGCCGCTCGAGAATCACCAGGGCCTGCTGATCCAGGTCCTTGGCCCTTGCCAGCTCCCCAGATCCCGCTGGACGATATCGACCGCTGGGCGGGCCGCTGCCGGTCGGCGCCCAGCCGCCGGACCACATCCGACAGCCGCCGCTTCAGGTCCCCCCGGATCGTTGCTGGAAGGAGCAGGTTTCCAGTGGGTCTCCAGGGATCCTCCAGCGGCTTCCGGCACGGTCGTCCTCGCCCGACCGCCACTTCCCTGTCGTTTGTCAACAACCCGAAAAGGAGGCGGAGCCGTGCGACGATCACTGCTGCTCCTTACCGTCGCCGTTGCGCTCGCGCTCGGGCCGGTCCCGGCGCGGGCCGCGGCGCCCGACGTCAACGGGGACGTGCTGGTGCTGGTGGGCGACCTGGTGCCCGATCCCGACCTGGGAGCCGGGACCGTCGATCATCTCCGCACCGCCGACCTGGCCCGCGCGATCGACCCGGACGCCGTGGTTGTCGCCGGCGACATCCAGTACGAGGCCGGCCAACTCGACGACTATCGAGATCTGCAGGGCTACGCGGGCAGCTGGGGACGGCCCGACCTGTTCGACCGGACCTACCCGGTAGCGGGCAACCACGAGTACGGCAACGGCGCCAACGACGGCTGGGCAGCCACCGGCGGCGGCTACTTCGACTACTGGGGCGCCAAGGCCCGGCCCTCGGCGGCCAGCTACTACTCGTTCGGGGTCAACCTGCCCGGCGGCGGCAGTTGGCACGTCGTGGTGCTGAACTCCTTCTGCGTGTACCCGCCGGCCCCGCTGTGCAGCGCCAGCTCCGCTCAGGCGAACTGGCTGCGCTCGGACCTGGCCGCGCACCCGACACCGTGCACGCTGGCGGTGTTCCACGAGCCGCTGTTTGCCACCAGGGCGCCGCATGCCGGCAAGGCGGCGATGCGGCCGCTGTGGGACATCATGGACGACCGTGGCGTGGATCTGGTCGTGAGCGGCCACAACCACGCCTACGAGCGGTTCAAGCCGATGCTGGCGGACGGGACCCTGAGTTACGCCAACGGGATCCGCTCGACCATCGTGGGCACCGGTGGCAGGTCGCTCATCGCCTTCACCGGGGCCGTGGCGGCCAACTCGGCCTACCGTGACGACGACCACTTCGGCGTGCTCAAGCTGCGGCTCGCCCAGAACGGGTGGACCCAGGCGTTCAAGACCACCGATGGGCAGTCACTGGACGCGGTCTCCGCCGGCTGCCACTGAGGCGCTCACGCAGGCGGCGGTCCCGGGGCGACAGCACGTCGCCACCGGGGACCGCCCCCCGCCGCGCTATCGGCCGGCGGGCACGACGAACGAGCGTTCCTCGAGCTCCGGGTGGGCCGCCCGCACCCGCTGGAGCTGCGCGCCTGGCTGCTCCCCCGGGCGGATCGGCTGGAGCAGGACCCAGGCGCCAGGACGGACCGCGTACGGTGCGTCCTGGTGACCGGCAACGGTCCACGCCGCGCCGTCGGCGAGGCGTGCCCGGGCCGCGGCGGCCGCGGCCGGCGACTCGAAGTCCCCGATGGCGACGGCGAGCCCGGGCTCCTCGATGGCCGGGGTGGGTGCGACCGGCGCGGTCGCCTCGGCGCTGGCGTCGGGGTCTGACGCGATGGAGGCGACCAGCACGCTGCCGCAGCCGATCGGCGTGAAGCCGGCGCCTGACGAGCGCAGGAGCTGCCACGTGCCCCGCCGGGCGTCGAGCCGGTTGACGATCAGCTCGGAACCCAGCCAGCCGGCGAGCACGGTGTCGGCAGGCAGGATGCGCTCGGCCCTGGCGGACCCGCGGTGCAGCCGCCACTGGGTGAAGGTGGGCAGCTCGGTGCGCTGGGCGTCGCCGCTCACGCGGACGAAGAGCACGTCGCCGCCTGGTGCGACCAGCGGCGTGCGGATCGCCGACCAGACGCTTCCGGCCACCGAGAAGCTGGTCAGCCTGGTCCACGTCCCAGCGGCCAGGTCGTAGCTCCAGAGGTTGTTGAGCACGGTGGACTCGCCGGCAGGCAGGCGCGAGGCGGCCGGCGGGGCCTCCTCGATCACGGCGACGAGCTGGTCTGGCCGGGTGAACGCCGGTGCGTAGGCTCCGAGCGTTCCGGCTGGCGGGGCGATGGCCCGCATGCTGCGCCCGTCAACGTCCGCGACGCGCAGGCTGCGAGCGTTGACGGCCCAGGCCAGCTCACCACGCGGGGTCCAGGTGAGGTCGGAGACCTCCCCGCCGCCGAGCAGGGCGCGCGACCCGGCTGGGCCGGTGATGGCGATGCGGTCGGCCCCGGCGAGGTCGTCGACCATGGCGACGCCGCGCGACGGGTGGCGGGCGACCTGGCGGGCGACGCCGCGGACGGCCGCCGCGGGCAGCGTCCGGGTCGTGTGGTCGGTGCCGACAAGGACGGCGGTCGTGCCCTCGACGGCGGCGAGCCCGGCCTGGCCGTGCGCGGCCGGGGGGTGACCGCCTTTCGACGCCGGCGCGCAGGCGCCGTCCTGGAGCGGTCGGCTGACGGGCTCACCGGGCTGTCCGTATACGGCCCCGGCGAGCAGGAGGGTGAGACCCACCGCGGCGGCCGCGGTGGCGGCGGTTCTTCGACGCAGCATGGCGCGAGTCCTCTCTTAGTAGCCGGTGACGTACTGGAAGTGCATCGGGTCCGGGTTGGAGGAGAAGTTGATGCCCCAGTAGAAGTGGCCGATCAGCGAGGACTCCCAGATGCTGGGCAGGTAGGTGCCGTAGTTGTGGCCGTCGGAGCCGACCCCGTCCCAGGTACTGTCTCCCTGCGGGTTGCGGACGCTGTTGATGTCGATGGCCGCGCCGTAGGCGTGCGTGGACCAGTTGGAGGATCCGGCGATCGTGCGGCAGGCGTAGCCCCACACCGCCCGGTTGTAGGCGCCGTCGGTGTCGTCGGCGGCGTTCTTGTTGCGGATGTTGGCGACCACGCCCGCGATGTAGGGATGAAAGTAGATGTAGCCCCCGCTGGAGCTGTCGTTGGCCCAGGGGAAGAAGGCCCGCGCGTCGTTGGCGGCCGCGTTGCAGTGGCCACCGAACACGTTCTCGAGGTCGCTGAGGCCGCTAGGGCGGCGTGGCGGTCTGGTGTGAACCCTGGAGCTGAGATCGTGCCAGCTCCCGTCGGGCCCGTTGCCGTTGTTGAACACCACCCTGAACTCGTCGACTCTCACCTTGTAGGAGGTGCCGGCGGACAGGCTGTGCCAGCTGCCGACCCAGGTCTCGTCGGCGCTGTTCTGCCGGTCGTCCAGATCCCTGCCGACGCAGGTGGTGGGGGATGGGTTGCCATAACACCAGAAGGCGTTGTTGCCGCTGCCGAAGTAGAAGTCGCACCCGTTGGTACTCGTGCCGCCGGTGTCTGCGTCGGTGCGGAAGCACTGCAGGTGGAACCGGAGCCGGCCCTGGGTCCCGTCGTCGGTCACTTCGACGGCGATGCGGGCGTTGAGGGTGTAGGTGTCGCCCGAAGGCGAGACCGTCCTGCTGTAGTTTGCCTCGACCAGCCCGGGGTAGGCATTGGCGGCGGCCGGGGTGCTGCCGAACAGGACGAGCATCAGGGAAACCAGTGCGAGCAGTGGTGTCAGGGTTCTTCGCATCGATGCTCCCTGCCGGGCGTGGCGACGCCCAACGGTCGGTGTGGCAGTGGTGTCGCAGGCTCACGGCCCCGCGGCGGTGAGCGGGGCCGTCGCCGGTACCGGCACGAGTAGGTGCGGCGGGGCCGAGGGGCGGATCGCCGCACGAGCGCCTCCTTCCGCGGTGGGTACGTAGCCGCGGGCCCGCGGGTGCTTGCTGCGCGGATGCTGCAGGCAGGCGCTGGAGAAGCGCTGGAGGAGCGCTGGAAAGAGGCTGGGTGCTCGTGCGGCTCGGGCGCTCGGCACGCGCACAGCCCCCGGTCCCGGCCTACAGGGCGAGTCTGAGGCCCGGGCGTGGTTCGCGGCCGAGCGTCCC
>DASYUT010000292.1 GCA_036000965.1 Actinomycetes bacterium | reverse complement strand
CGGCGGCTGGTCTACGCCCTGCAAGAAGAAGAACGACCGCAGGTTGGCAAGCCCCCGAGCCCCCGGCGTCGCCCTGATCGCCCCACCCGGCAACCTGACCCTCCGCACCGCCGCGAACACCTCCGCAGCAGTCACCCCAGGCCCGACAGCCGCCTGATCGAGACTCACGCACGCAAACCCAGCAGCCCCCTGGGTCCCATCCGGGTTATGAATGGTCCGAAAGGCATACCACAGGCCGCCCACGCACGGAGTCGTACTACAGAAACCATCAGCAAGAAGGCCTTTATCAGGTGAGCAAGTTACTTGATAGGTATAGTAGGGCTGCGCAGCCTTGACCCGGCGGACTCCTGCACTACCGCATTCATAGGACTTTGAGGCTCGAAGGTCAGCCGTATCTCCTGAGCCGGTCAGATCGGCTACAAATGCTCCACTGCTACACGTTTCCGCCATTGCAGGCGAATCCGCTAGGATGACGATCGAGCTGCAGATTACTACGAGCGGGAGAAAGGAACACCAATTTCGACGATATTTCGTCACGTCGGCCTCAGCTCCGGATTTGAGAGGCATTACCAAGCAACCACTGGTCACTACCTAATGGCCTAGCCAAGGCAAAACGAAAGAGAAAGCGCTGAGACGGCGCTCTTCGGACCAGCTCACCAGTCTCAGTTTCTATGAGCACCGAAGATGTGCTAAGTGTGCCGATTACGATCCATTGACGCTCATTTACTCGCTCAAGCTTTGTTTCCACGAACCCTGTCGAAAATTCCTTCCAAACAAGATGTTCCTTGCGAAGTCGATTAATTAGGGTACGGCCGTCCTGCAAGCACCTACAGTCCACTGTATAAATTCGGTCAAGGAGGCTTGCATTCCGTTCTGCTAATGCCTCGTCCCGGATCTTTAGGATTTCGCGAAGGCGAGCAACTACCTCGGCGCGCTCGTCAAGGGAGGTGGTCGGGGCGGTTGTGATTGGGGCACCCGTGGGTGGTGGAGCTGATCGTGCCGACGTGTCGTCGGACCCCCGGGTTGCCAGGAAGACGCCGAGGCTGCCTGTGAGCAGGAGGGCGAGCGCGAGGGCGACCAGGAGTGGGCGGCGGGGGGCGCTACGGGATGGAGGCGGTGGGCTGGTTGGTTGCTGGGTTCGCATCCTGGGCACCTCGAGGGGCGAGGGGTGATTGGTACTTGTGAGAACTACTCAATCGCTCGCTTGGTTCCGCTCGCGGTGCTCGGCCAGGCGGTGCTCGGCCAGGCGGTGCTCGGCCAGGTAGTGCTCGATCGGGTGAGCCGTGCCAGCGACGCGGAGGGCGCCGGTCGCCTTCTCGATGATCAGGGGGCCGTTGCCGACCAAGGACTCGCGCAGCTCGCCGGTCTGGTAGAAGGCGCGGGTGTTGTAGAAGAACACCCAGCACCAGTCCTCTTCGAGGACGTCGGATTCGTCGACCACGACCTCCTCGCCGGGATACTCCTCCGAGAGGTGACGTCGGGCGATCTCGGTTGCAGTCCGCTTGTCGACCATCGGGTGCCTCAATCCGTTCGTAGCAGGTAGAAGCCGGTGTAGCCCTCACCGTCGAACGTGGCCGGGCCGGCGCGTTGCCCATCGATGAAGCGGACGGTGCCGTCCTGGTTCACGACGTTGAAGACGTGGCCGGGCCGGCGGGTGCTTCGCGACCCGAAGATGATGCCTCGCGCGCCCGACCCTGAGCGTTGCATGGCCGCCTCGATTGTCGCCCGCGATGACATGAAGACGAACTTGCGGCCGAAGTGGTCTTCGAGGAGCCCGATGCTCGTCGCCCCGCCCGGCAGTGCGGATGCAGGGCGCCCTGCGAGCGTCGCGTCGGTCGCGAGCGCGCAGTTGGCGCAGTTCCGGTCCCGGCCGGAGATTGGGTAGCCAGGGTTGATGTCGGCAAGCGCGTGCCGGATCGGGACCCCGGCACTCGCGCTCGCCTGCTGGACGGCCATGCTGGCCTCTTCGGCCACTGCCGCCCCTCTGGCCAGGCTGGCCGCACCCTTGGTGACCGCGGTGGCCGCCAACTGCGGGCCGAACTGGGCCCAGAAGCGCCAGGCGTGCCCGTTCTCCAGGTCGTCGGTGCCGAGCGACCGGCGGGCGGTCTCACCGGGATGGCCGAGGGCGAACAACCCGCCCGCCACCGTCCGATGTGCCAACCGCCACGCGTCGCGAGGACGGGCGAGCCAGTACTGGGGCGACCCGAGCGCAATCGCCTGGACGGTGCCGGTGACCATGCTCTTCAACCCCTTGGCAGCACCCTGCCTGGCGTCGTCCCAGGGCGAGACGGGCCCGTGCAGCTTGCGTTCGAGAGCCCTGGCGAACCCACCCCGGCGGCCGGCGAGCGCACACGTGGCCCCGGCCCGGTCGGCGACCTGGGCGAAGCCTGCCGCGGCGACCCTGGCGGCGGCCTTGATCTCCTCGCCCGCCTGTACGGCCAGCGATTGCGCCCGCGCGAGGATGAGCGTGTGTCTGGTATCGCCGGGGACGCAGCCCTCCGCGGACCCGTCCGGGGCCAGCCGGCACCCGATGGAATGCGCCAACCGCTCGGCCGAACCCCATGCCATCGCTGCATCTTGGACGACCGTGGCGAAGACCGAGAGGATCGCGGCGACGTCGGCGGCTGCCCCGGCCGCCTGGTCGATGGCGGCGGTGAGGCGAGCGGCGCGGGCGCCGCCCGACTCGGCCGCGACACCGGTCCACGCCCCGGACCCGGTGCGGACCCCCCGGTCGGCACCGCCGAGCTGGGCGGCGATACCACGGCAGCGGTCGGCCAGCGCGGCGAAGTCCAGGCTGCCGCTGCGCGCTGGCCCAGGCTCGAGGTTCGCGCGCACCTAGGGCCCGACCGGCAGGTTCGGGATGGTGGTCACGTCGACCTCGTAGTAGTCGTCGGCTGCATGCTCGAGCGTCTCAGCGTGCTCGGTCATGGCGCCGGCGAGCTGGTCGAGCGCGGTGGACCAGGCCAGCCACATCGCATCGAAGCTCTGGGCCGCCTCGGCCAGGTTGGCTGAGACCCAGCTAGTACCGGAGCTCGTCCTGGCGGTCGCCTCCCGCAGCTCGCCGGCCCAGCGGCGCACGTCGGCCGCCAGGGCCCTCACGTCGTCGGGGGTCACGGTGATCGTCTCGCGCACCTCATCCTCCTTCGGGCCTCTTCGACATCAACCGAGGCAGCACCGAGTCGAACTTCCCTTGTCACAGTATGATGTGATCATATGAGGGCAAACAGAAGCAAGTGATGGTCTACAAGACCTCTCACAAGCCAGAGAGAGGGATCGAGCGCATGAGCGGATATCAGAGCAGGACCGCTACCGACCGCAAGGGACTCCTACCGACCGCAAGGGCAGACCCCTACCGACCGCAAGGGCAGACCCACTACCGACCGCCGGCACCGGCTGGTCGGGTCACCACTGGTGGCGACGTACCTCGCGAATGGCGGCCAGGATGGTCGCCTCGATCCGGCGGCCGCGACGCTGGAAACCGAGCTCGGCCATGACCTCGTCGACGAGCTGGTCCTCGGTGCGCAGCAGGGTGTCGGACTCGATCCAGGAGACAAGTGCCATGAGCTGGCCACGGCGGTACTCCTCGATCGGCCGACCCCTCGGCACCACCGGGCGGGGACCCCGCTCCGGGATCACCGGCCCTGGCTGAGCGGCGACCGTCTCGGCCTGGCGGGCGGTATCAGCATCAGCCCCGCGGGCGGAATCAGCCGCAGCCCGGCCGCCGGCCTCGGCCTCGCGGGCAGCTTCAGGCGCAGCCCGGCCTGCGGCATCGGCATCGCCCCGGCGGGCGCCGCCGGCCTCGGCCTCGCGGGCAGCATCGGCCTGGCGGGCGGCGACGGCCTCCGCCTCACGGGCAGCATCGGCTTGGCGGGCGGCGACGGCCTCGGCCTCACGGGTGGCATCGGCCTCGGCTTGGCGGGCGGCTTCGGCCTGGTTGTCGGCGGCGTCGGCGCTGGCGACGGCGGCGTGCCAGGCGGCGAGGGCCTTGGCGACCTCGCGGTCGGGGTCGGCGAACCAGTCGGTCGACCAGATGCGAAGGAACGACCAGCCCAGGCGCTCCAGGTGGTCCTGGCGCAGGCGGTCACGGTCGCGGGCGGTCGGAGCGGCGTGGTAGCTGGCGCCGTCACACTCGATCGCGAGCACGAACCGCTCCGGCTTGGCCGGGTGCCTGGCGGCGAAGTCGATCCGGTAGCCGGAGCAGCCGTGCTGGGTGGCAAGCGGGATCCCGGCGGCCTGGAGCCGGTCGCGCACGTCGATCTCGAACGGGTTGAGCGCTGGCGCGCCGGCGGCCTCGTCGCCGAGGCCGGCGCCCCGCTGCTCGGCGTAGGCCAGGTAGCGGCGGAGAAGCTCCACACCTCGGGGGCTGCGGCTCTGGTTCATGTCGGCGGACGAGAACGACGAGACCAGCGTCATCCGGCGCTTGGCGCGGGTGACCGCGACGTTGAGGCGGCGCTCGCCGCCCTGCTGCAGGAGCGGCCCGAAGCGGTGGAGCAGCACCCCCCGCTCGTTCTTGCCGTACCCGACGGACAGGATGACGGCGTCCCGCTCGTCGCCCTGGACCCGCTCGAGGTTCTTGACGAAGAACGGCTCCTCGTTGCCCTCGTCGAAGAAGCCGGCCAGCTCGGGGCGCTCGGCCCTGGCCAGCCGGAGCGCCTCGGTGATGCGGTTGGCGTGCTTGATGCCCATCGCGATCACGCCGAGGCTCTCGTCGGGGCGGGTGCGGGCGTGCTCGAGGACGAGGCGGACGACCTCACGGACCTCGTCGGCGACGCTCTCCTCCTGGCCGGACCGGCCCGGGGCGAAGGGGACGAGCACGTGCTCGATGCAGTCGCCCCCGGCCACCCCGGGGAAGGTGGTGAGCGCCCCGTCGTACAGGTGGGCGTTGGAGAACGCGATCAGCCGCTCGTCGTGGCTACGGTAGTGCCAGGTGAGCATGCGGGAGCGGAGCAGCGCCCCGAGGGCGTCGAGGATGGACTCGAAGCCCTCCGTCATGGCCAGGGTCCCGCCGGGGAGGAGTTCCTCCAGCTCCTCCTCGTCCTCGACCGTGGTGGAGGCGAAGAACGAGGTCGGCGGGAGCTGGCGCTCGTCGCCGGCGACGACGACGCGCCCGGCCCGCAGGATCGCGGGGATGGCGTCGGCAGGCCGGATCTGGCTGGCCTCGTCGAAGATGACGACGTCGAAGTAGGCGCGGTCGCCGGGCAGGAGCTGGCTGACCACCAGCGGGCTCATCGCCCAGCAGGGCTTGACCCTGGTCAGCACGTTCGGCGCCAGCTGGAAGAGCTGCCGCAGGGGCAGGTGCTTGCGGGTGAGCCGAGCCTGGTGCTCGACGACGGTGCTCTCTTCGGGGTGGTGGTCCCGGGCCTGGGTGGCGAGCTCGGCGCAGGCCCGGCGCACACGGATGGCGGTGGTCTCCACGTGGTCGGCGTCGGCCGCGCGGTACTCGGCTACGGTCTGCGAGTGGAGCTCGCCGTCGAAGGCGCCGATGCGCGGGTCGGCGACCCCGACGTGGTCGAGGATGGACGCGAGCCAGGCGTGTTCGAGCGCTTCGAGGGACCGGGGGCCGGGGAGCCGGCGCCGGCGCAGTGCGGCCAGCAGGCCGGTGAGGCCGGCGCGGCCGAGGGCCTGGCCAAGGCGGTGCAGCTCGGGCAGCCTGGTGAGCGTGCCCCGGTCGGCCAGGAGGCGTTCCAGCAGGTCGGGGAGCCCGGCGACCGGCGGTTGCTCCACCTCCTGCCTGGGCAGCCAGGTGGCCAGGGTGGCCAGCTCGGTGGCGAGCTGGTTGTAGCTGCCGACCACGCCGGGCAGGTCCCCGGGCGGCCGTGGCAGGCCGCCGTCGGTCGCGTGCTCGCTCCAGCGGCGGCGTTGCTCGGCAGCGTAGGCGCAGGCGCTGAGCAGCGCGGCAGGCTTGAGCGGCCGGTCGCGGCAGAGGGCCTTGAGCGTTGCGGCGGCGCGCCGGTAGGCGGGCGAGGTGAGCTGGGCCGCAAGCCGGGCCAGGGGCCCCCCGCGGGCGGGCGCCAGGTCGTGGGCGAGTCCTCCGAGATCCCGGCTCCAGATCGCCGGGTCGAACACGGTGGACACGGCCGACACGCCGTCGAAGAGGGCCACGACCTGCCGCCACTCCGCGAGCGTGGACGGCCGAGCCAGGCCCGTCTCGGCGAGCGCCCGGTCGAGCGCGGCGAGCGCGGCCGGGAGGGTGTGGTGGGCGAGCGCCTCCACCGTGTCCAAGGCCCGCTCGGCCTCGCCTGGGCTGGTGACGGTGGCCCGGGCCCATGGACTGCCCCCGTCGGCGAGGGCGAGCCCGCCAAGGCCGACCCAGGCGCGCAGGTCCTCCCTGGACTGCCGGTAGGTGGCCTCGTCGAGGCGGGCGAGGTCGGCGCCGCGGAAGCGGATCGAGGTACGGACGACCGGGTCGGTGCCGAGCAGGCGCGCCTGGGCGTCGAAGACGCTGACACCCCAGGGCTCGCGGGGCCGGTGCAGGGCGTCGTCGTGGTCGTTGAGCCGGTCCCGGCGGACCTCGACCGTGTGGTGGACGCCGGTGAGGTCGACCCGGGGGATGCCGCCGGTCCCGGCCAGCGCCCTGGCCAGGTCCTTGGCCACCTTGCGGCGGCTGGTCCCACCGTCGTAGAGGTCGAGGACGAGGTCGCCGAGGCCCCGGCTGGCCAGCCGGCCGAGTACCACGTCGATGGCGGCGCGCTTCTCGGCTACGAACAGCACCCGCTGGCCGCGGGCGACCAGGGTGGCGATCAGGTTGGCGATGGTCTGGCTCTTGCCCGTGCCGGGCGGGCCGTCGAGCACGAGGTCCTGGCCACGGACGACGGCGTTGACGGCGTGGTTCTGGCTCGCGTCGGCGTCCAGGACGAAGAACTCGTCGGCGGGCGGGGTGCGGTCGGGTTCGTCGGGCTCGACAGTGACGTGGCGCCTGCGAAGGGCGGCCCGGGCGCCCTCGTCCCCGGCCAGGGCGGCGACCAGGTCGTGGGCGACAAGCGTGCCGGTCAGGCCCTCGAGGTCGCGGACCATGGGGAGCTTGGCATAGGAGAAGTTGCCGAGCACCACCCGGCCAGCCACCTGGAAGCCGGGCACGTCCGCGGCGAGCTTGGTGAGCCGGTCGAACAGCCGCTTGGCATCGGGCGGCTGGCCGCCGTCGTCGAGCAGGTCGAGCAGGTCGTCGTCGGCGATCCGGCAGTCGAACTCGACGGCGAGCTTGTAGAGCAGGGTCGGGTTGACA
Source organism: Actinomycetes bacterium (assembly GCA_036000965.1). Classification (NCBI taxonomy): domain Bacteria; kingdom Bacillati; phylum Actinomycetota; class Actinomycetes; species Actinomycetes bacterium. The sequence goes on along the minus strand of DASYUT010000292.1, from coordinate 17,159 downwards.
CCCTCCTCGGCAACCAGCGCCAGGTCGAAGTCCTCCCCGGCCGCGCCGCGAGGGGCGAGGCGGGCGGGGACGAGCAGGACGGGGGCGGCCGGGGCTCGCGCGGTCCGCTGGTCCTCCCAGGTCGCCATGCCCCAAGCAAGGAACAGTGTGGTCAGGCCGCGCTCCTCGAAGTTCTCCTGCGCCTTGGCCCGCACCGTCCGGGCCCGCTTGGCAGCGGCCGGGCGCTCGGCGGGGTCAGGGAAGAGCGCGGAGAGCCGCACCGTCCGCCCGGCGAGAAGGTTGCCGAGCGCGACCGGGTCGGCGCCGTCCAGGTCGAGCGTGCCCTGCTTCAGGTCCCGGTAGTACAGGAGAGTGTTCCTGCCGCCGGGGTCGACGAGCTGCCCGGTCCAGGCCGTCACGGCCCGCGCGACCCGCCGGGCCCGCCCCGAGTCAGCGGCGGCCGGTACCGCACCGGCATCGGCCCTCATGAGGGTCGGCGTGCGCTCGTCGGGGGCGGCATCCGCCGGGTCGACCTCATCGGCATGGCGTTCGTGGAGATCGGCATGCCTCCTATTCTGACGGCGGTCGGCGAGGCCCGCCGGGCCCGGCGAGGGCTACCGGTGCTTCCCGATCGGCCTGCGGGGGGCGAGCTTGGCCAGCTCGGCGACGTCCTCGGGGGTTGGCTCCCACTCGGCGGCGGCGGCGTTGGCCAGGACCTGGTCGGGCCTGGTAGCTCCGGCGATCACCGAGCCGACGGCTGGCTGGGCGGCAAGCCCGCCGATGGCGACTTCGAGCAGGGTGCACCCGCGTTCCACGCCGTACTTCTCCAGGGCGTCGAGGCGGTCGAAGACCTCCTCGGTGAGCAGGCCGCTCCTGCCGGCCAGCCTGGTTCCGGCCGGGCCCGGCTCGCCCCGCCGGTACTTGCCGGTCAGCAGCCCGTTGGCCAGCGGGAAGTACGGGAGGATACCGACCCCGTAGCGGTCGCACGCGGGCACGACCTCGTACTCGAGGTCACGCTCCAGCAGGTTGTACTGATTCTGGGCAGAGACGAACCGGGTCAGGTGCTCGGTGCGCGCGATCCAGTCCGCCTCCGCGATCTGCCAGGCGGCGAAGTTGGAGGAGCCGATGTAGCGGACCTTGCCCTCGGTGACCAGGTCGTCGAGCGTGGCCAGAGTCTCCTCCAAGGGGGTCTTCGGGTCGGGCACGTGCTGCTGGTACAGGTCGAGGTGGTCGGTGCCCAGGCGGCGCAGGCTCGCCTCGACCGCCCGGCGCACGTGGCGCCGCGACCCGCGCGCCTCCTCGGGCGGCCCACCCATGTTGGCGCCGAACTTGGTGGCCAGCACGACCTCGTCGCGCCTGCCCCTGAGCACCTGCCCGAGCAGCGTCTCCGAGCCGCCCCGGTTGCCATACACGTCGGCGGTGTCGAACAGGGTGACGCCAGCTTCGAGGGCCGCTTCGACCACCACCCGGGTGGCTCTGAGGTCGCAGCGGGTGCCGAAGTTGTTGCACCCGAGACCCACGACCGAGACGGTCAGACCGGACCTGCCGAGCTGGCGATACCTCATGAGATGTCCTGCCCTTCTGCGCGGCCGGGGATCCGCGCGGTCCCGATGGACCTCAATCTCCGTAGTGTGGCAATTGCACCCATCGCAGTCACGACCGCAGGTGGAGAAAATGTGCAGGAACCGAAAATGTGCAGGAACCATTGATTCGTGGATATCCGGACCCGTCGCGAGGGAACCCGCGGCGTCACCGTGCGGGGCTGGACGCTCCGAGGTCGAGGCCGAGCTGGGCGGCCATGAAGCTCTGCGTGTCCACGGCCAGCTCGACGCTGCGGCGCACCGACCGGGCGCCGTGCCCCACCTTCCGCTCCCGGCGCAGCAGCACCGGACGCTCGGACACGGTGGCCGACTGCAGGGCCGCGCAGAGCTTGCGGGCGTGCAGCGGGTCGACCCTGGTGTCGGACTCGAACACGGTGAACAGCACGGTCGGGTAGCGCGTGCCCGGCGCGACGTGGTGGTACGGCGAGTATCCGTAGAGCCAGGTGAACTCGGTCGGGTCGTCGGCCCGGCCGTACTCGTCGTTCCAGGTCTCACCGAGCCCGAAGCGCTCGTAGCGCACCATGTCGAGCAGGGGCGCGCTGCACACGACGGCAGCGAACAGCTCCGGGCGCTGGGTCAGGGCGACCCCGACCAGCAGGCCCCCGTTGCTCCCCCCCGAGATGCCGAGCCGCTCCGGCGAGGTCCAGCCGGTCTCGACCAGCCGCTCGGCGGCTGCGGCGAAGTCGTCGAAGACGTTCTGCTTGTGCTCGCGCATGCCGGCCCGGTGCCAGGCCTCGCCCTCCTCGCTGCCGCCGCGCAGGTTGGCGATGGCGTAGACGCCGCCCTGCTCCACCCAGGCGTTGATGGCGGCGCTGTACTCGGGAGTGAGGGGGATGTTGAAGCCGCCGTACCCGTTGAGGATGGTCGGGCGCTGGCCGTTGCGCTCGATGCCCTCTCGGTGGAGGACGAACATGCGCACCTCGGTGCCGTCCTTGGAGCGGTACACGTCCTGGGTGGCCACGACCCCCTTGGTGTCGACCTCGCCCGGGGCGTCCATCCACAGCTCCAGGGCGCCCGTCGGGACCGCGTACCGGTAGGCCCTGGGCGGGGTGGTGAAGTCGGTCCAGCCGATCCAGGCGTCGTCGCCACCCTCGGGCCGGGAGGAAACCCCGAGCACCGAGCCGAGACCGGGCAGCTCCACCTCGGCCCTGAAGGCGCCGGTGGCCCGGTCGTGGACGGCGACCCGGCCGACCGCGTGCCTGGTGCTGGCGACCACGAGCGCGCCGTCGGTCAGGGCGAAGCCCTCGAGCACCGCGTCGGACTCGGGCACCACGTCGCGCCAGGCGTCCGGCTCGGGCCTGGCCGGGTCGGCGACCACGATGCGGAACCGGGGCGCGCCCAGGTTGGTCCGCAGCCAGAGGCGCCCGTCGCGCTCGACCCCGCCGCTGGTCTCGGCGTCCACGCCCTCCTGGATGGGCCGGAGCACCCTGTCGCCGGCCAGGTCGGCGATGTAGAGGTCGTTACGGGGTGCGGTGCCCGGGCTCGCGCCGACCAGCAGCCAGCGGCCGTCCAGGGAGACGTCGAGCGAGTGGTACTCGGTCTTGTCGCGGCCCTCGCCGAACACCAGCTCGTCGCTGGCCGGGTCGTCCCCGACCCGGTGCCGCCAGACGCGCCGGTGGAAGCGGTCCTCCCCCTCCGGCACGGCGTCGGCGGGCAGCCGGCGGCCGTAGTAGTACTCCTCGCCGCCTGGCAGCCAGGCCAGCGGGCAGTAGCGGGTGCGGTCGATCGGGCCCTCGACCACCTCGCCGCTGGCCACGTCCATGACCCGCAGGGATGCCTCCTCGTCACCGCCCTCGCTCAGCCAGTAGGCGAGCCGGTCGCCCTCGATCGAGGGGACCCAGCCGTCCAGGGTGGTGGTGTCGTCGTCGCTCAGGGTGCTCGGGTCGATCAGCACCCGCTCAGCGTCGCCCTCGCGGACGACCAGGACGGCGTGCTCCTGGCCCGCGCCGCGGCGCATGAAGAAGGCGCGCTCCCCGCGCAGGGCCGGGATGGTCACCAGCCCGGCCGCCAGCAGCTCCTGCAGCCGGCCCTGGAGCGCGTCCCGGCCGGGCAGCTCGTCCAGGTAGGAGCGGACGAGGGCGTCCTGGGCGTCGCTCCACCGGACGGTCTCGTCCGAGGAGGCGTCTTCGAGCCACCGGTAGGGGTCGGCGACCTCGACGCCGTGGAGGAGGTCGACAACGTCCTGGCGCCGCGCTGGGGGGTACTCCATCGCGTCACTGTACCCTCGCCCGGTGGATACGGGCCGGCGATGCCCCGCCTCCCGGACTCGGGGCTCAGGGCACCAGCGGGCCCGCCTGCGGGGCTTCAGGGCACCAGCGGGAGGGCCAGGAGCGTGGCCGCCCTGATCCCGGTTGGAACCGGCAGGGGCCGGCTGGTTACGATGCGCTTCGTTTGTTCCTCGCTCACCCTGGACGCCGCCGGAGGAGGGAGAAGGGATGCGGCCCGACGAAGGCTGGGACGCGACGGTCGCCTACATGCTGACCCCCGAGTTCGCCGAGGTCCGCGAACTGTTCGAGGCGGTCCCAGAGATCGGCGGCGCCTACTTCCGGCCCCTCGAGACGGGCGTCCTGGTGGTCGACCTCCACCCCGACTCCCCCAGGCCTCTGGTCGCGGTCGACCCCGGCTCCCTGGTCGAGCGGGGAGCCACCGCCCGCGAGCTGGCCCCGACGATCCCGGAGCGGGTCGCCCACCTGCGTCGCAGCCGAGCCGAGCAGGCCAAGCCGGCCAGGGACCACCGCTTCGAGGCCCGCCTGGTCCGGCACGCGTTCGCGCACGGTCTGCGGCTGCCGAGGCCCTTCCCGCCCGAGCTCCGCTTCCTCTACAGCGGTTGGCGCGTCGACCGGCCGGCCGGCAAGCGCAGGCAGGACCCGGCCGACCTCGTGGCCGTCGACCTGGCCAGCGGGCGGCTCGCGCTGGCTGCGCTCCGGGTCGGGGCCTCGCCCTCGGCTGCTGGGCAGGTGCGGGCCCACGCCAGCCGGCTGTCCGAGCGCCTCGACGAGCTCGCTCCGCTGTTCGAGCGGGTCGCGGCGATGATGGGCGAGCTGTACGGCTGCTACGACCTCATCGAGCTCCCAGTCCACACCGAAGGGGTCGACGCCCTGGTGGCGACCGAGAGCAGCGGCGGGGAGGTGACCGTCACCGCCGTGCCCACGGCCGCCGCGGTGGCCACCGCCTGACCCGCGGCGCCGGACGGGGATGACGTCGGCCCGCCGCAGGAGTGCGGCGGGCCGGCCGGGTCGAGGTCTCAGGGGACTTGGTCTCAGGTGTCGAGGTCTCAGGGGACTTGGTCAGGGTCGAGGTCTCAGGGTCGAGGTCTCAGGGGACTCTCAGGGGACTTGGTCTCAGGGGAGGAGGTCTCAGGGGACGAGGATGCCGCGGCCTTGGAGGCGGCCGGCTTCCAGGTCGTCCATGGCCTCGTTGACGGCGCCGAGCGGGTAGGTCGCGGTGTGCAGCGTGACCTGGCCCTGGGCGGCCAGCACCATCAGCTCGGCCAGGTCGTTGTAGGTGCCGACCAGGTTGCCGATGACGTTGCGCTCGGTCGAGATGATGTCGATGGTGGGGACGTTGACGGTCCCGCCGTAGCCGACCATGAAGTGCGACCCGGCCCGGCGGGTCATCTCCCAAGCCTCGGCCTCGGCGCCCCGCTCGCCGACGAAGTCGATGACGACCTCGGCGCCCTTGCCGTCGGTGAGCTCCTTCACCTGCTCGACCTGGCTGCCGTCGGCCACCACGGTCTGGTCGGCGCCGAACGAGCGGGCCAGCTCGAGCGCGGCCTCCGAGCGGTCGACGACGATGATCTCGGCCGCGGTGAGCGCCTTCAGCGACTGGATGCCGATGTGACCGAGGCCGCCCGCGCCGATGACCGCGACCCTGGTGCCCGGGTACAGCAGGGGCACGGCCTTCTTGGCCGCGTGGTAGGCGGTGAGGCCGGCGTCGGCCAGGGCGGCCACGTCGGCCGGCTGCAGCGACGGGTCGAGCTTGACGCACGCCCGGGCGCCGGTCTTGAGGAACTCGGCCATGCCCCCGTCGGAGTCGATGCCGGGGAAGCGGCCGAGGTCGCAGTGCATGTCGTCGCCGGCCCGGCAGGCGCGGCAGAGCCCGCAGGTGACGAGCGGGTGCAGGATCACGGTGTCGCCCACGGCGACGTTGGTGACCGCCGACCCGACCTCGTGGACCCAGCCCGCGTTCTCGTGCCCGATCGTGTAGGGCAGCTCGACGCCCGACTTCTCCGCCCACTGGCCCTCGTAGATGTGCAGGTCGGTGCGGCACAGCCCGGCCCCGCCGATCTTCACGACCACGTCGTGGGGATCGGTGACCTTCGGCTCCGGGACGTCCTCGACAATGGGCCGCTCGTGGTACTTGTGCAGGCGTACCGCCTTCATGGGTCATCGCCTCCATCGACGTCGGCTGCGGGTGGTGGGACGAACCTCGACCCCGGCATACCCCAGGATCGGAAGAACTCCCCGGTCTTGCGGCACATGTCAACGTTCAGCGTGCTCCCGGCCCGGATGAGCGCGCCCGACCGGCGGCGGGCCGCCGCCACCGCGGCCCGGTCGGCCACCAGCAGCGCGTCCGGGCCGGTGTCCAGCCCGGCCCGGCGCCGCCGGTCCAGGTCGTCGAGGATGGCCCGGCGGGCCTGGAACGACAGGAAGGTGATCCGCTCGGCGGTCCGGCCGCGGCGCTGCTCGAAGCGGACCGCGAGCGGCTCGGCCTCCAGGTCGGGCACGACCCGGGCGTCCTGGTCGATGGAACCGAGGTCCCCCAGGCGGACGCGGAGCAGCTCGGCCCGGTGCAGCCCGCTCCCGATCAGCGACAGCAGCACGATCCGGTCGGGGCCGCTCGTGCCGGCAGCCGGCAGCTCCCGGGCGGGCACCGCTGCCGGCAGGGGCCGCCACGCCACCGGCACCCCGCCGAGCCGGAACCAGACCTTGGGCGCCATCGCCAGCCCGGCCACGGCCGCGTCCGGCTGCCCGTGGAGCGCCCAGGCGAAGGCGGCCAGCGACCGGTCGGCCGCCGCCGGGTCGGCCCGGGCCGCCGCGAGCAGCGCCTCCAGGTCGCCGGTGCCGGTCAGCGACCGGAACCGGTCCAGGCCGGCCACGAGCGTCCGCACCCACGACGGCTCCCGGCAGCGGGCCGCGAGCAGGTCCCCCATGCGGCGCACGCTCGGCACCTCCAGCAGCGCCAGCTCCCGCCGCCCGGCGAGCGCGCGGGCCGGGCCGGTCACGGTCACCGCAGGAGCCCGCGGGTCTCGGCCGACCGGTCCCCCTCGTTGATGAGGCGGTGCAGCGCCTCGGCCATGAAGTGGTCCTGCAGGACGACCTCGACCGACTCGACACCGGGGAGCTTGCCGACCCGGCGCCGGATGTCCTGCCCGATCGCGCCCGCGAACTTGGCGGGGCAGAGCGGCGAGGTGAGGTGGAACCGCACCGTCACCCGCCCGCCGTCGGCGTCGACCTCGTCGAGCAGGCCGAGGTCGGCGATCGGGGTCCGCACCTCGGGGTCGCGGACGCTCCCGGCCACCTTCCGCACCCGCTCGAGGTCGACCGCGACCGCCCCGGGCCCGCGGCTGGAGGGCGGCTCCCTGGCCCCCTCGGCCCCCGCCGAGGATGGCTTCCTGGTCCCGTCGGCCCCCGCCGTGGAGGGGTGGGCCGAGACACTCGGGCTTGCGACGCTGGAGGGCGGCTTCCTGGTGCCCTCGGCGCCCGCCCGCCGGGTGGTCCGGCCGGCGGGCGCCTCGGCAAGGCTCATCGGGCTTCGGTGCCGGCGGCCCCGGTCTCGACCGCCGGTCCCTCGGCGCCCGGGGCGTCGGTCGGCACCACGGCCGGCTGGCCGGCGAGGTACTCACTGCGGCGCCGGGACAGCTCGTCGTCCTTGATCGCCTTGAGCTTGTCCTCGACGTTGATGCCGTACAGGCGGGCGATGTTGCCACCGACGATCTTCTGCTTGATCTCCGGGGTCAGGTCGACGCCGTACTCCTTCTTGAGGTCCTCGGGGAGCTCGAAGGCCATGAACTCGTCGAGCTGCCAGTGCGGGTACCAGATCGGGAAGTCGGTGCCGTAGACGATCCGGTCGGGCCCGAGCCAGAACAGCAGGTTGGCCATGACCTCGGCGAACCACCGGGGCCGGTTGTGGATGAACGCGAGCACGACCGCGAGGCCCGCGTACACGTTCGGGCAGCGGGCCGCGATCCAGCAGAAGTCGTCGACCCGCGGGGCGCCGCAGTGGTCGATGATGAAGTTCATGTCCGGGTAGAGCCAGGCCGGCTCGTCGATGTCGCGGACGTCGAACTTGGCCAGCGACAGCGGCTCGACCGCGGGGCCCTTGTGGAAGAAGTGGTTGGTGATCCCGAGCTCGAGAGACTTCTCGTACAGCGGGAAGACCATCGGGTCGTTGGCGCTCCAGCCCCGGGACTGGCCCCGCCACTCGGCCGTGTACCACTTGAAGCCGCGCATGCCGAGGTCGGTGATCTGGTGCTCGACCTGCTCGAGGGCGTCGGGCGCGCGCGGGTCCACCCCGCCCAGCGGGATGATCCGCTCGGGCGCTCGCGCGGTGAGCTGCGCGTTGCGCTCCGGGTTGACGAACCCGGTGTGGTAAAAGTCCATGAGGACCTGGGTGGACAGGATCGTCATGTCGGCGGAGCCCTTGACGAACATCTCCTCGAGGTACCAGTCCGGGTCCGTCTTCCGGAACTGCCGCTCGTAGTCCATCGTCCACTTCGCGTCCGGCGGGTTGAAGCCGTTGTGGAACGCGTAGAACGTCTCGATGAACGCCTCGCCGAAGCGGTTCTTGCAGTTCTCGGCACTAGCGTCCCAGAAGCCGGTGTGGGCGTCCAAGACGAATACGTCGTCCTTCATGGGCTACTCCCTTCCTGAGGGCGGCCGCTCCGGGTCGCCCGCCGCCTGCCTTCGGAAGTGCAGCTCTCATCCCTTCCGCCGAACTCGTCCATCCTGGCCCATCGTGTAGGACGAGGAAAGAGGGAGGTTTTGCGGGAGAGCAGGAAGAAACGCGCGCTCTCCGAGTTGACAAAACCAGCCCTCGGCGTTCAATCGCCGCTGGTGAAGCCCCCGGTCGCCGTCCCGAGGCCCGAATGCGCCGCCGTTTCGCAGCGCGCCCGGTGCGGCACCGGAGTTTCTGGCGGCGCACCAGAGACCGCCGGAGGGCTGCACCGCCGCGGGTCAGCCGCGCGCACGGGCGCCGGTGGGCGGCGGGGCCGCGGGTCAGCCGCGGCGCGTGGGCGCCCTGGCGCCAGGCGCTGGCCGACGACGTGGCCACGATCGCAGGGTCAGCCGCGGCGCACGGGCCCCAGCGTGTCTGGGAAGCACCGCGCCGTGTCGAGCAGCCACGGAAGGCCGAGCGCCCAGGAGCCGGCGTCCCGGCAGGTGTGGGCGGCCAGGCGCCGCTGGGCCTGGGAGGCCGCGCCCGGGGGCCAGGGCGGTCCCATGGCCGGGTGCACGAGCGTGCGCAGCAGCCGGGCCACGGCCTGCAGCAGCGGCCCGGCGAGGTGCGCCTGCCGGTCGAAGTGGTCGAGGAGCCGGTCCACCGTGCCCGGACGCTTCCAGGAGCCGCCGCCGTCCGGGCTCGCGACCGGGAAGTCGCGGATCATGCCGAGACGGACCCGGGAGCCGGCGTGGGCGAGCGCGTGCGCGCCCGCCGGGTCGAGGAGCAGCACGAGGTCGGGCCGGTCGAGCCGCTCCTGCCCCGGCCAGCCGCCCACAGCCAGCTCGCAGGCGAGCAGGTCCGCCCGGCGGCCGAGCCGCTCGTCGCCAGCCAGCCACGCCCGCTGGGCCAGGGACGAGACCCCCGCTCCGAGCGTGAACCGGTCGGCGACCGCGTGGCGGTGCCCGAGGCGCGCTTCGACCGCGGCCATGCCGAGGCGGGCCTGCTCGCCCCACACCTCGCGTGCCCGCTCGGGTCCGGCGACCGCCCACGCCACGGCCCCGGCGGGGCCGGCGGCCACCAGCGACTCGAACCGCGCCACGGGGTCGCGGCCATCCGGGCCGAGCGCGCGGGCGGCGGCCTGCTCGTACGCCGGGGCCGCCTCTCCCAGGTCAGGCGGTGGGAACAGCCAGATCGGCTCCATGCTTGCCAGCATGCTACGCGGCAGCGGGCTCGGTCTCGACGGTGACCCTCGTGCCTCGGGCAGCCGTGCCTCGGGCAGCCATGCCTCGGGCAGCCATGCCCGGGCCGCCCTCAGCGGCCACCGGACGGCCGGAGGCGGCCATCGGACGGCCGGAGGTTGATCCAAGCCCGAGCCCCTCCCAGAACGGGGATCAGGGCACCGACGGTGCCGCGCCCTGCTGTAGGTGAACGCCCCGGACAGCGGGTCGGGAGCACCACGGATCAGGGCACCGACGGTGCCGCGCCCTGGCCGAGGACGGGCGTGCCGCGCAGGAAGGCGAGCACCTCGCCGAGCAGGTGGTCGCCCGCGAGGAGCACATGGTCGTTGTGGTCGGCGCCGGGGACGAGCGCGAAGCGCTTCGGCTCGCGGGCCGCCTCGAACAGCCGCCGGCTCTGGGACGCGGGCACGATCCCGTCGCGCTCGCCGGCGACCACCAGCAACGGCACGGCGAGGTCCCGGACCCGGTCGAGCGAGGGGTACCGTTCGGCGAGCAGCAGCCGGACCGGCAGCCACGGGTAGTGGACCCGGGCGACGTCAGCCAGTGACGTGAACGGCGAGCGCAGCACGAGCGCGGCCGGGGGCCGGTCGCGGGCCAGCCCGAGCGCGACCGCGGCGCCGAGCGACTCCCCGAAGTAGGCGATCCGGCCCGGGTCGACCCCGGCCCGGGCGGCGAGCCACGCCTGCGCGGCCCTGGCGTCGGCGGCCAGCCCCGCCTCCGACGGCCGGCCCGGGTTCCCGCCGTAGCCTCGGTAGTCGAACAGCAGGACCGACAGGCCGGCGCGGGACAGCGCCGCCGCGAGCGGCGCCCGCATGGCCCGGTTGCCGCCGTTGCCGTTGAAGACCAGCACCGCACCGCCGTCGCCGCCCCTGGCCGGCACGAACCAGCCCCGCAGGCGCAGCCCGTCCTCGGTGTCGAACGCGACCTCCTCGCTCCCCGGAAGCACGCCCGCCGCAGCCGGCACCACCGGGTACGGGAAGTAGATGAGCCGCCGCTGCAGCGACCACGCCAGCACCAGCATGAGCACCACCGCGAGTGCGAGCACGCCCACGCCAGTCAGGACCCGCGTCCCCATCAGCAGGCGCCGGACCGACGGCAGGCGCCGGACCGGGCCGTTCCCATCACGGCCGCCCGCCGGGACCGCCGGGCGGTAGGCGGCCTCGGCAAGCCACGACCGCCTCCTTCCTGCTCACCCGTGGCCGCGACCCTGCCCAGCGGATTCCAACGGTCAGCGCCCGGAGCTGCGCAGCTTGAACGCTGCCTTGCGGGCCGCCTTGGCAACGGCCTTGTCGGGATGGGCCTCGGCCAGCGCCGCGAGCAGCCCGGCGGTCCGGGGGCTGTCCACGCGCCAGAGGTTGCCGACGAGCTCGGCCTGCTCGGCGGGCGTCCTGAGTCTCGCGAACGCCGCGGCGGCGGCCTCCGGCCCCTCGGTCGCGAGGACGAAGGCGGTGGTCTCGACCATGACCGCCAGGACCATCTCGGGGTCGAGGTCGTCCGAGTCCGCGAGCCCGTGGTCGATCAGCCACATCGTTGCGAGCGGCCCGAGGCCCGGCACCTCTCGCAGGCCCTGCACCGCCTCCACGCCCTCCGGCCCGGCGGCGTCCAGGGCGGTGAGCGCGAGCATCTGGCCCTCCACGTCGTTGGTCGTCCGGGCGTAGGCGGCGAGCTGCTCCGCCGCGACCGCGGGACCGCGTGCCGCGCACCACGCTGCGATCTCGGCCTGGCAAGATGCCTCGTCGTAGCCGGCGCACCGCTCGAGCAGGGTGGCGGCATCGGCGTCGGCGAGGTCGCCGACGACCGGGGCGTCGGCCCCGTCGGCACGCAGAATCCGGTTCGTGGCCCAGGTGCCGAGCGGGGTGAGCCGGAACCCGGTGGTCGGGGCACCCTCCTCGTCCTCATTCGGGGATGCAAGGTCGAGGTCGAGGTTCCGGGATGCGAGGTCGAGGTTCCGCGATGCAGGGTCGAGGTTCGAGGATGCGGGCTCGAGGTTCGGGGATGCAGGCTCGAGGTTCGGGGATGCAGGGTCGAGGTCGAGACGCTCGACCGCACCGAGCTCCTCGAGTTGGCCCAGGGTGAGGTTGACGTCCGCGGCGGTCATGTCGCGCCAGAGCCCGACTCGCTCGGCCGGCTCCTGGTCGATGAGGAACATGCGCCGGACGTCCTGCCAGACGGCGTCGGCCAGATCGTCGAGCGGGACCGGCTCGTCGCTCGCGTAGAGGGCGCCGAGCAGCGTGGGGACCAGCTCGCCGAAGTCGTCGGCGAGGAAGGACACGAAGATCCCGCGGTCGAGTAACGTGGGGCCGACCTTGCCCAGGCCCTCGAGCGCCCGCTCCCACAGCTCCAGCGGTCGGTCGAGCAGCGCCTGGCCCCGCTTGTTGGGCACCACCCGGCCGTGGACGACCCGGGCCAGGCGGGCGGCCTTGGCCCAGGCGAAGGTGATGCTCACCCCGGGCAGCTCCTCGGAGCTGCGGGTGCGGAAGGTGCGGTTGCCGATGCGCGGGTCGACCTCGTCGCCGGTGCTGAGCACCTCGACCAGGTCCTTGCCGTCGGCCAGGGTGAGCCGGCCCGCCTGGGTGAGCTTGCGTCCCGGCCCGAGCCAGGCCGCGAACCGGCGCAGCCGCTCGACGGCCGGGGCCGCCGCGGCTGCGGCGGCCAGTTCCGCCTCGGGTGGCAGCCGGACCGGGGGGAACTCCATCACCGGCTGGCCCGGAAGCTCCGTGAACAGCTTCCGCGCCTCGAACGGCAGGTCGTTGAACTCGGCCATGAACCGGCTGACCGCCGCTTCGTCGCTCATGTCCACGCCGCCCGCCATCATCGCGCTCGCGAACGACTTGGCCATCCCGAACCGTGACGGGTCCCTCATCGCGGCCTGGAACTCGGGCCCCAGCCCGTCCAGCACGGCACGGAGCCGCGCCGGCCGGTCCCCACGCGGGTCGAGCAGGCCAGCCGCGGCAAGGTAGTCGACGAACGACCGCAAACTGGGAACGACCCGGTCGAGGTCCCCCTCGTCCAGCGTGACCTTGCGCGGGAACCACCCGCAGAGCAGGTCGCGGAGGTCCGCCCCGGTCCAGCGCCCCAGCTCCCCGTCGCCGTACCCCCACTTGTAGTCGAGCGCGAGCTGCGCGAGCCACGGGTCGGCCGCCGGCGCGTTCGCCTCGGCCCACGTAGCGAACTGCTCGGTCAGCTCGTCTCTGACGTCAAAGAACTCCTTCTCGTCATCGGGTCCGAACACCATGCGCATGCGAGGCTCCCCTGTCCGGCTACGACCCCGCGATCATACGGCGCGATCCGCCCGCTCAGGCGCCGGAGCAGCGTTCCGATGGTTGCAGCGTGGGTTCCGCCCCGCTTCAACCTCGACGACCCTGCCGACGTGAAGGAGCAGCGTTCCGATGGTTGCAGCGAGGGGTTCCGCCAGAGAGCTCGGCACGATGTTCGACGCCGGCCCGACAAGCTCTACGAGACGCTCGTGCTCGGCTCGAAAAGCTGACGGATGCCAAGAAGGCACTGAAGGCGGCCCGGCTCGAGCGGAGCCATCTCGTCGAGACGGTCGTCGACGACCTGAAGCAGCTCCGAGCCGACTTGGAGGCCGATGACGACCGGGCCCACCACCACCCGTACGAACTCGCCCCAACATCCCAGGAGCTCCGCGCCTGGCTGTGGGTCGTCCGGGACGTCATCCGCAAGGTGGACGTACATAACAACGATCTATCACAATCTGCTCCGATGCGTTAATGCTGGCGCCGACTTGAGCCGAGGAGGGAGTTGGCGCAATCCACGACCGCGTAGGGTTGGTAGAAGGCAGGAGAGCCGATGGCACGGTTCGCCAAGGGTGACCAGGTCACTGACCGTCGAAGTGGTGACATCGGTGTCGTGCTCAAGGCCGAGCCGGCCGGACGCTCGGTGATGTACCGGGTCCAGTTCGCCACTGCGAGTCGATATCTGGCCGAAGAGGCACTCGAGGCAGCTTCGTTCGACCCGATCGACCGGCTCAAGGAGCACTCCATCGGGCACCCCGGGGCGTTCCACCTACGGCTGCGCGCCCTTCTGCTCGAGCATGCCTACCGGCACGACGCATACTCGGGGCTGACCAACGCCCGAATAGAGCCAAAGGCGCACCAGGTCTCTGTCGCTGCACGCGTGCTCGACAAGGTCAGGCCTCGAATGCTCCTGGCCGACGAGGTGGGACTCGGAAAGACGATCGAGGCGGCGCTCGTCCTGAAGGAGCTCCTCGCTCGCCGCATCGCCGAACGGATCCTCATCATCTGTCCGGCGAGCCTGCTCACGCAGTGGGAGAACGAGCTTCGAAGCAAGTTCAACGAGCAGTTCACGCTGATCGACTCGTTGACGCTCAAGTACTTCGAGAAGCAGGGCCACGCGAACCCGTTCCTGGCGTTCGACAGGGGTCTGTGCAGCATCCATCTCGCTCGGAGCAGGGGACGAGCCCAGCAGATCGTCGACGCCGGCTGGGATGTCGTCGTCGTCGACGAGGCGCACCACCTTGCGCCCAAGCCGAGCGCGAACAAGCTCTTCGCGCTGGTCAACGAGCTGTCAACCGACGTGTTCGGCCTCCTGCTGCTCACCGCGACGCCGATCCAGCTTCGGGCCTCCGAGCTGTTCCATCTGGTCGAGCTGGTGGAGCCGGGCACGTTTACTGACCTGCTCGACTTCGAGCGGCGGCGAACCGACATCCCCAAGCTGAACGCTCTCTGGAAGGCGCTCGACAAGTGGCCGGTGCTCGACTCCACCGAGCAGCGGGAGACGATGACGACGCATCGGCGCCTCATCCAGGAGGTCGTACCATCGGCGAACGGCGATCTCGGACGGGTCTTGCGAGGAGACGACGGCCGGCGAGCGGTCCAACGACGCCTGGAAGAACGCCACCCGTACCTGAACGTCATGGTCCGGAACCGCAAGAGCGTGCTCGACCTGGGCGTCCGGCGCAATGCGCACACTGTCCACTGTCCACAGTCGTCGCTGGAAGCCGAGACCTACGAAGCGGTGACGACCTACCTCCGTGACCAGTACGACATGGCGATCGGAGCCAAGAACAACGCTCGTGGCTTCCTCATGGTCATCTACCTGAAGATCCTGTCGAGCTCCACGTACGCGCTGGCGCAGTGCTTCGGTCGCCGGGTGGCCCGTCTCACCGAGCCCAAGAAGCCAGCGAAGCCCAAGACGGTCGACAAGACGCTGCTACGGGAGCTCGCCGAGACCGACGAAGCGCTGAACGAGGTGGACGCTGCCGTGCCCGCAGTGGAGCAGGAGATGCGGATCCTGCGGGACCTGATTCAACGGTTGAACCAGGTCGAGGACGCGAAAGTGGACCACCTCCTTGGCTTTCTGGACAAGACCTACCGAACGAACCCTGGCCAGAAGGTGCTGATCTTCACGCAGTCGCTGGACACGCAGGAGTTCCTGCGACGCAAGCTGCTGCCGGCATACGAGGTCGGCGTCTTCAACGGAAGGATGTCGATCTTCGAGAAGGATCAGGCGGTGGCGGTGTTCCGCGACCGCGGCCAGATCCTCATCTCCACCGAATCGGGCGGCGAGGGCCGTAACTTCCAGTTCTGCCACATCCTCGTCAACTACGACCTCTCCTGGAACCCCATGCGGGTCGAGCAGCGGATCGGACGCCTCGACCGCATCGGGCAGAAGCACGTCGTCCAGATCCAGAACCTCGTCGCCACCGGAACGATCGAGGAGCGGGTCGAGCGGGTGTTACGCGAGCGCATCGGTGTGTTCGAGGAAAGCGTCGGCAGCCTCGACCTGATCCTCGGCGAGGGCATCGAGGAGCAGCTGGAGGCGGCCGCGTTCGCGGACCCGGCGCGCCTCGACGAGGAGTTCCAACGGATCGAGCTGTCCCTCGAGCACCGGGTCTTCGAGGCCAGGAGGATGGAGGAGCAGCTCGAGGACTTCATCCTGGACAAGAACAGCCTTCGCAGAGACGAGGCGGCCAGGATCCTTCAACACCGGGAGGGCACGCTCCTGCCGGAGCTGCGAGCGGTGGTCACCGATGCGGTCGACGCGCTGGGCGGCACCGTCGATCGCCACGCAGACGGTGGTGAAGTGATCTCGCTTCCACTCCTCGCAGCCCAACGGCTGGGGCGCACCAAGCAGCCACGGCTCCGCGGCACCTTCGACCCGGACGAGGCCTTGCGGCTCGAGGAGATCGACTTCTTCGCGTTCGGCCACCCCGCCGTCGAGCAACTGCTCGGCGAGGCGTCCGTCGGGCGGCCTGAAAGGGTGACCACGGCGTACGAGGCCGTCTCCGGAGAGCCGTTCGAGGGAGTGGAGGTGGTCTACCGCCTGCGGACCGTCGGACTGCAGGAGAACGAGCGCATCCTGCTGGTCCGGGCAAGCTTCCCCGAGCACGTCAGGTCCGAGCAGATCACCCGCTGGGTCCAGTCGGGGCGGTCAACACCCCCGGAGTCCTTCGCCCTCTGGGGGAACCCTGATGCTCTCGAACAGGTCGTCAGCACATGCAACGCCGAAGCGTTCAGGCAACTCGAGGCGTTCATCGCAGTCGACCGTGAGTCCGGCGAACGGTGGCTGAAGCGCGAGATCGACCGTGAGCAGCGCATCTACGCCAAACGCCTCGCCGCCGCCGAGCATCGCGTCAACGTCCTCACCGAGGACTACGCCGTGAAGTCGCAGTCGGATGACCTCGGGGACCGACGGATTCTCCCTGCTATCCGAGGCCAGCTCGAGAAGGCGAGGGACCACGTGCGGGAAGTGGAGAGCAACCACGTTCAGGAGGTGGAACGACTCCAGGGCAAGGTCGAGCCCACCGGTGACTTCGAGATCCTCGCCGCAGCACTTGTACGGGCCTGTGCCCAGGACGGCACGTGATGACAGTCGCATGCGGGATCGACTTCGGGACCACCAACTCATCGATTGCGGTCAACGTCGACGGTGACGTCCGCGTCGTGCCTGTCGACGGTGGGCTGCCGCTACTCAAGTCGCAGCTCTTCCTGCATCGTGACGGCGACCGGAGCTGCGGGAGCCGCTCCAGCCGCCGCTATCTCAACGAGAGTCAGTACCGAACTCGTTGCGTGTCATGCGACCGCACGCCCGACCGTTTCACCGCTCCAGCTGGGAGTGCGCTGACCTGGCTTCCCGAGGGATGCAGGCAGTACAGGCCAGGGGGCGGCTGTAGCGACGCCCGCCTCCTGCGGGGACTCAAGGCCGAGCTCCCCGACCTCAACTTCACCAGGACCACGTCGTGGGCGATCGAGTACAGCGTCGAGTCGTTGGTGGCGATCGTCCTTCGAGAGCTCAAGCGTCAGTCCGAGCAGCTGATCGGGGCTTCGATCGCCGATGTCGTCCTCGGACGGCCGGTGCTTCTCGCGGAGAGCGACGAGGAGGATCAGCTGGTCGAGGACCGGCTGCTCCGAGCTGCCCAGCAGGCTGGCTTCAGCGAGCTCGCCGTCTGCCCGGAGCCTGTGGCCGCCGCGCTCGAGCC
>DASYUT010000291.1 GCA_036000965.1 Actinomycetes bacterium | reverse complement strand
AGGTTCCAGGGCTGGTTGGCCATGAGCAGGCCCATGTAGTGGGTTGGGACGTCGGTGGCTCGGCCAGCGGCGGTGATGTCCGGCAGGAGTGCCACGGCGACCAGGACGAGGACTGCGACCAGTCCGAGCAGGAACGCTGGTTGGGTTCTGGTGCTGGGCTCGGTGGCGGGTGGCGCGATGGCGGTCATGGGAACCTCCCAGCGTGGGTGGGTTCACGAACTTGCGCCGATGATAGTGAGCGTTCTCTCTACAATCACGTGAAGGTTCGTTCATCTTCTCGCCTCATCGTGCTCCCGACGGGCCGCGGTGAGCGCTTCGTGGACGTCGTGGACGCCGAGGAACTGGCCCAGGCCGGTGACCGTCCCGGTGATGTAGATCGAGCGGACCCGGTCGTCGAGCGTGCGCTGGGCCTCCTCCAGCTGCGCCTCGGCCGCCTCGAGCCGCCGCCTGGTCCGCCGCTCGTCGGCCAGGGTGGCCTTGAGCGCGTCCTCGTTGGTGGTGTAGTCCTCCACAAGCCCCTGGATCTGGTCGTTCATCCGGTCGATGGTGGTCTGGATCTTGACGGCCTCGGCCCGGAGCCGGGCGATCATGCTGGCCGGCGTCTCCGCCGCCGCCACGATCTGGCTACGCCGAAGTCGCTTCGAGATGACGACCTTGACCGCGACGATGACGCTGCACTGTTCGTAGGCTTCGCCATGGTTGATGCAGTTCGTCGGTACTCATGGAGATCGCCGATGGGGTCGCGTCGTGGGCTCTACTACCCCTTGTCGTTGGCCACTCGTTAGGGGTCGTCGCTACAGAAATGCCACTGAGGTGGACGGTGCCTGCCGGTGCTAGGAGGGCCTATGAGCAACGTTGGACGAGCCGTCCTGCTCGGAACGGTGCTGGCGGCGCTGACCGCCGCGATGCTGGTCCCACACCCCTATGATCGGGCGGCTCCGGCTAGAAGGGACACCGCGCCACCGTCGGTCATGCTGTCGGGTCAAGGCCAGGCCGCCCGCCAGAGCCCACCTGCCGATGAAGGCATCGCCGACCAGCCGTCGGCATCGGACGACTACCTCATCCAAACTCGCACCACGCGGTTCATCCCTGACCGGATGCAGACCCTGACCTTCCAGATCGTCGATGCCGCCGGCCGTCCCGTGACGCAGTTCGAACGGACCCACGAAAAGCTCCTCCATCTCATCGTGGTCCGCCGCGACCTGACCGGTTACCAGCACGTCCATCCCAGCCTGAGGGCTGGAGGGGTCTGGACTGTCCCGCTGACGCTGCCGAAGCCTGGGCAGTACCGCGCCTTCGCGGACTTCGCGACTCCGCAGGATGCGTACACCCTGAGTGTCGACTTGGTGGCCGCGGGCCGGTATACCCCGAGCAGGCTCGCGTCGCCCGCCGGGATGGCCAACGTCGACGGGTACACCGTGACGTTGGAGGCCCAGGCGAGGGTCGAAGGTGGCGTATGGGTGGCCCTGCTGGGGTTCCAGGTCGAACGCAACGGCAGGCCGGTGATGGACCTCGAACCCTACCTGGGGGCCAAGGGACACCTGGTTGCGCTACGCGCTGGGGACCTGGCCTATTCTCACGTGCACCCGCAGGACCAGACGGGCAGTCCCGGGCATGGGCACGGGTCTTCGAGCAGCGCCGGCTCGGGTAACCAGGTCGGGTTCCAGGTCACGTTTCCTGGCTCAGGGCGCTACCGCCTGTTCCTGCAGTTCCAGCGCGAGGGGCGCATCCACACGGCCCCGTTCACCTTCCCGGTGCCCTAGCCCCGCCGCGACCGACTACGCTACTGCGGACGAGGGACTTGGGCGTGGGCCCGTGGCTGTCAATGGCTTTCAATGGCTTTGCGCGCCGGCTACATGCGCGCTCAGCCCCGTCGACCCGCAGGCTGAGTGAACTGGCCCAGTACGCACAAATCCCGTCAGGTGTCGGTCTGCACCGGCTTCGAATCGATCTCGTGGGGAGCGTGTGGTTCGGCGACGGGCGGCGGCAGCTCGCGCCTACCGGCTGGTCGTGTCGGCCCTCCGACGGTGGTTTGGGGCTCGGGAAGCCAGAGGCGCCTGAGGGCCAGGGCGTTGACCGCGACGATGACGCTCGACCCCGACATCGACAAGGCAGCGATCTCCGGGCGCAGGACCAGCCCGAATGCCGGCTCGAACACGCCGGCCGCAATTGGCAGGGCGATGGCGTTGTAGCCGACCGCCCAGCCCAGGTTCTGGCGCATCTTGCGCAGCGTCCCCCGGCCGATCACGAGCGCGGTGGGTACATCGAACGGGTCGGAGCGCATCAGCACCACGTCGGCGGTCTCGATGGCCACGTCGGTGCCCGCCCCGATGGCGATCCCGAGGTCGGCCTGGGCGAGCGCGGGCGCGTCGTTGACCCCGTCGCCGACCATCGCCACCTTCCTGCCGGTACGCTGGAGTTCGCTGACCCTGGCGGCCTTGTCGCCGGGCAGCACCTCGGCGATCACCTGATCGATGCCCAGCTCGGCGGCGATCCGCTCGGCGGTCGCCCGGTTGTCACCGGTCAGCATCACCACCTCGACCCCGGCCTGGTGCAAGGCGGCGACGGCCCCCGCCGAGGTCTCGCGGGCAGCATCAGCGACGGCCAGCAGCCCGGCTGCCCGGCCGTCCACCGCCACCAGCACCACTGTGCGTCCCCCGGCGGCCAGCTCCTCCCGGCGCGCGGCCAGCGCGCCAATCTCGATACCCTCCCGCTCCAGCAGCCGTAGGTTGCCGACCGCGACCCGGTGACGGTCCACGGTGGCAATCGCGCCGTGCCCGGGGACGTTCTCGAAGTCGTTGGCGGGCGTTGCAGGGACGCCGGCGGCCTCGGCGCGGCGCACGATTGCCGCAGCGAGCGGGTGCTCGGACTCCCGCTCTACGGCCGCGGCCAGTCGCAGCAACTCCGTCTCGGCGAGCTGGTCGGCGATCAGATCGGTGACCGTCGGTTCGCCCTTGGTCAGAGTGCCGGTCTTGTCTATCACCACGACCTGGATGCCGGCGGCGGTCTCCAGCGCCATGGCGTTCTTGAACAGGATCCCTCGCTTGGCGCCCAGCCCGGTGCCGACCATGATCGCGGTTGGGGTGGCCAGGCCGAGCGCGTCCGGGCAGGTGATCACCACTACCGTGATCGCGAATAAGATCGCTTCGCTGAACGGCCGGCCTGCCAGCAGCCATGCGGCCAGGGTCAGGCCGCCGCCGACCAAGGCAACAAGGACCAGCCAGAACGCGGCTCGGTCGGCCAGGCGCTGCCCGGGCGCCTTGGAGTTCTGCGCCTCCTGCACCAGCTTGACGATCTGGGCCAGCGCGGTGTCAGCACCCACCTTGGTCGCCCGCACCCGCAGCATGCCATTGGTATTGATCGACCCGCCGATGACCTGGGCGCCGGGCTCCTTGTGGACCGGCAGGCTCTCGCCGGTCACCACCGACTCGTCGACCTCGCTCGCGCCCTCCTCGACCACCCCGTCGACGGGGATCTTGGCCCCGGGGCGGACCAGCAGCAGATCCCCCTCCACGATGTCCGCGGTGGGGACCTCGACCGGCTGCCCGTTGCGGATGACCACCGCCTTGGGTGGGGCGAGATCAAGCAGCGCGTGAATCGCGTCGTTGGCGCCCCCACGGGCGCGCATCTCAAACCAGTGCCCGAGCAGCACGAACGTAGCCAGCACGCTGGCTGCCTCGTAGAACACCTCCCCGCCGCCGGTCAGCGTGACCCAGACCGAGTACAGCCAGCCGGCACCGACCGCGACGGCGACCAGGACCATCATGTCCAGGGTGCGCGCCCGCAGGGCGGCGACCGCGCCGGTGAAGAAGATCGAGCAGGAGTAGAAGATCACCGGCAGGCTGAGCAGCAGGGACCAGATGTCGTCGCGGAGTCCGAACGGCGCCGAGGCCTGGAAGCCGAGGACGTCGCGGCCGATCGGCGACCACAGCACGATCGGGATCGAGAACAGCGCCGCGACCAGGAACCGGTTGCGCATGTCCCGGACCATCGCGGCCATCGACATCGTCCCGTGCCCGCCATGTCCCATCACCTCGTCCGGCACGCGCAGCTCGGTTTCCCCGGATGGGACGGGCGTCCCGTGGGCGATGCCGTGCCCCGCATGCCCGACGGACGGCGCCGCCGGCGAAGGTCCGGCCTCGGGAGCGCGGACCGGCACGGCGTGGCCGGTATGCGCGGCGGGTGGGCTGCCCGGCTCCAAGAGGGGGTCGCACAGGTGCTCGGGTACCGACTGGCCTGCGCAGTGGTAGCCGCACTGCTGCACCCATCGACGCAGCTCCTCCAGGGTGGTGGCCCGTGGGTCGTAGGTCACCGTCGCGGTCTGTGCCACCGGGTTGGCCTCCACCTTCTCCACCCCGGGGCGGCGGCCCAGCACCGCCTCGACGACCCCTTTCTCGCTGGCCCACCGCATGGGGTGCACGTCCAGCACGACCGTGCTGTGGCCCTCGGGAGCCCGATCCATCGGCAACTCCTCTCCTTCACAACATTGGGATTGACCTGGCTGCGGGGCACGGTTTGGATAAAGGCTACTCAGGGGCTCCGTCCCCCGATTCGGCAGCAGAGCCTGGAGGAGGTGATGCGCCGAGCCCGGACTCCCCCCCGGACCCGACAGGGCGTCCGGAGGTCTCTTTGCCCGCAGCATCCATCGCCGACCGAGGTGATCGCATGCGAAGGTTTCTGCGCCTGATCGTCCCCAGCGTGCTGGCGCTCATGCTGGTGAGCTGGGCCTTTCCGGCGGGGGCCACCCACAACGCCGACCGGCACGACAAGATGGATCTCCTTTTCACCTCACCCAACTCCAGGATCAACTCGGACCTCGCCTTCTGGGGGAAGTACGCCGTCGCCGGCTACTACCGCAACGACCAGCCGGTGGGAGGATTCCGGATCTTCGACATCTCCAACCCGGCAGCTCCCCAACAGCTCGTCGACTTCCCCTGTGACGGCCTCCAGGCCGACCCCATCCTGTGGGACCGAGACAACGACGCGATCCCCGACCTGCTCCTGCTGGCCGTGGACCGGACCATGGCGGGCCCGCAGTGTGGAGCCGCCCGGACGGCCCACGACGACCCCAACGGCTGGGAAGGGGTCCGGGTCTTCACCCTGAGCGACAACCCGGCCAACCCCTTCGCAACCATCCAACAGGTACAGGCCGTCTACACCGACTGCGGAGCCCACACCATCACCGCATGGCCGGACCTGGACCACAACCGGTTGCTGGTGTACGTGTCGTCGTATCCGTTGCGGCCAGGCCCGACCTGCGGACAGGTCAACGGTCCGAGGGTTGGCAGGGACCCGCTCCACGGGGTGATCCAGGTCCTCGAGGTGCCCCTCAGCAACCCCGCGGCGGCCCACGAGATCGCCGAGCCGCCCATCAACTATCCGGGAGACCCGGACAACCAGATCGACTGGTGCGAGCGCGGCACGGGGGCTTGCGCCCCGGGCGTCCTTGAGCCAGCCGCCCGGGCCTGCCACGACATTGCCGTCCACGTCAAGCTGAGATTGGCTGCGGGAGCATGCGCCGAGCAGGGCCAGGTGTGGCGGGTCGACAAGAACGGGATTCCCGACACGGCCCACCCCATCCTGATCGCCGACGACAAGGTCAGCTCCGGCGGCACCGGCAACATCCCTGGCGCGGTCGACTTCTTCCACTCCGCCATGTTCAACAACGACGGCACTGTGGTGAACTGGGTCGACGAGTCCTTCGCGCCCACCACGGGAGACGAGTGCCCGCCTACGACGGACTGGGCGGCGAGGGCCTGGCATCCGGCCGGGACCCACAAGACCGGCCGGATGTTCTTCTCTGACATGGCTACCGGGGCCTTCCTCAGCGAGTTCCAGATCGGGGACCTGCGGCCCGAGCCAGGCGCCTACTGCTCGGCGCACATGGGGATGCCCATCATGGGCGTGGGCAAGGACCTCCTGGTCAACGCGTGGTACATGGGCGGCGTCGACGTGATCGACTTCACCAACCCGCGCGCCCCGAAGGAGATCGCGTTCTACGACATGGCGCCGTTCGGGCCAACGGGCTCGGACAACTGGTCCGCATACCCGTACCAGGGGCCCACGTTCAAGACCGGGCCCGGGGTGCCCGTCTACGCGTCGGACGGGGTCCACAACCCTAACTCTGCCAGGGGATTCGTGGTGTTCCGAGCCAGAGTCGGAAGGCCGAGCGCCACGATTGACCACCTGAACCCGCAGACGATAGACGGATAGCTCTCGGTAGCCGACCCGCGGCTCGCCAGACCGGCCCCCGGCAACGGGGGCCGGTCCCAGGTCGGGAAGGATCTGGTGCGGCGCCCCCGTTCATGAGCCGCGATGTCTACCCGCCGCTACCACTTGACGGGCGGGCCCTTGCAGGAACCGCTGGATGGCGAACGTGCACGGTGTGCCGCACCGGGTGACCTGCCGGTTGGCGTCCGGGTCGAGCCGGTGCCGCTCAGGCGCACCATCGCCGTTCCGGAGGAGGCCGCCAGCGGTGCCATCCCGTACGAGCGCGAAGCGCGCCTTGCTGGCCAAGCGGGTCGGCCACGGCATCAGCTCTTGACCCCAACGGCACAGAACGGCACAGTCAGGATAAAAGTGCTCCCTTTGGAGGGTTGACTTTCGCGGGAGATGCCGATGCTCGACCCGCCCGACACCGCTCGGTGCCCAGCCACCCCCCGAGTGGCCTGTTCGGCCGCCGTGCCCGCTGGGCCTGGGCGCGCGCGTGCTCCCCCTGCGGCCGGCGTCGACCGCTCCCGGTCGTTCGACCCACAAGGAGGTGGGTGGGGTGCGATCTCCTATCCGCTGGACGGTCCTCATCGCGGCCCTGGCCCTGGTGGTGGGCACCGCGCTGCCCGCATCGGCAGACCATGCGACGCGGCCGCACACCCGGAACATCCATGCGCTGGGCCACAGCCCCCAGCCCGGCACCTTCGAGGTGCCAGACGGCCAGCGCACCGTCAACTCCGACATCGCCTTCTGGGGGAACCTGGCCTTCAACGGCAACTACAACGGGTTCCGGATCATCGACATCACCGAGCCGGGCAGCCCGGTGTTGCTGTCCCACACCCTGTGCAACGGCGACCAGGGCGACATCGTGGTCTGGCAGCACCTCCTGGTCCGGTCGTGGAACACCAAGCGGGCCACGCCCCGCGACTGCGACGGGCAGACGGTGCCCGCGGGCTGGGAGGGCGTGCACGTCTTCGACATCAGCAACCCCGCCGACCCCGCGCTCGTGGCCGCGGTCGAGCTGCCGTGCGGCTCCCACACCGTCACCCTGGCGCCGGATCTGGCTAACAACCGGGTGATCGTCTACAGCAACAACTCCAGCAGCTCCGGCTGCGGTGTGGGCCTGGATCTTGCCGGCCAGAACGCCCTGGGCGACTTCATCGACGTGGTCGCGGTGCCGCTGGACCACCCGGAGAACGCCAGCCTCATCCACCGGGAGCCGCTCGCCGGCCCGACCGACCCGACCGTCCGCACCGGGTGCCACGACATGGGCGTGATCCTCGGCGACGTCAACCTGGCCGCCTGCGCCAGCGCCGACACCACCAACGTGTTCGACATCGGCGCCAACGCGACGCCGGGCGGCAGCCTGGCGGACCCGGTGTTCTTGTACACGATCCAGGAGCCAGGCGTGGATGGCCACGTGGGCCGGTGGCACTCGGCCGCGTTCACCTGGGACGGCAAGGTGGTCATCCTCGGCTGGGAACCCGGCGGCGGCGCCGCGCCGTTCTGCCAGGCAAGCGACCCGCCGGTCACCAAGAGCATGTTCTTCTACGACGCGGCCACCGGTGCCAAGCTCGGCCAGTGGACCCTGCCTCGCCCGCAGAGCGCCGCGGAGAACTGCACGATCCACAACTACAACGTCGTGCCGCTGCGCAGCGGCCGGTACGTGGCGGTCAGCGGCAACTACCAGGCCGGCACGTGGGTGACCGACTTCACCGACCCGGCCAGCCCGGTCGCGGTGGCCTGGTCGGACCCGCCGCCGCTGGTGCCCACCCAGCTCGGCGGCGCGTGGTCGTCGTACTGGTACAACAACTTCGCCTACGAGTCTGAGATCACCAAGGGCCTCAACGTCTTCCGGGTCAGCGACCCGCGCCTGGCAGGGGCGCGCGTCCTGGGCCACCTCAACCCCCAGACCCAGGAGTTCACGATCGGCTGAGCCGGGCGAGCGAGTGGGGATGGGCGAACCGCCCATCCCCACGATCTTTGCCTCGTCCAGACCGCATGCCTTCTCCCACGGGCTTGCACTCCGCATGGGGAGGCATCCACCGACAAGCGTCGCCATTCGCAAGGGAGGCAGCGATGAAGCGGAGGTTCCTTGCTGGGTTGGCCCTCGTCG
Source organism: Actinomycetes bacterium (assembly GCA_036000965.1). Taxonomy (NCBI): domain Bacteria; kingdom Bacillati; phylum Actinomycetota; class Actinomycetes; species Actinomycetes bacterium. Next base: position 4,970 of record DASYUT010000291.1, on the reverse strand, counting down.
TGCTCGGCCTGACCACGCCGGCCGTGGCCCGTGGTGACGTGGGCGTCGGGCCGGGCGGTGGGACGCCGGCCACCTCGTCCAACTTCACGCTCGTGGGCGCGACCCCGCTCTTCGGCCGTGGGATGAACGCCGCGGTTGCGGCCTACGACCACTACGTCTACGTCGGGAACCGCACCGACGGCTCGAGCCGGTGCGGCATCGGCGATCCGCGGCGGGAGGTGAACATCGACTCGTGCCCGCACCCGCATCCGGGAATCCTGATCGCCGACGTCGCGGACCCGGCCAGCCCGACCGTGGTCGGGGAGTTCGGCGAGGAGTTCGCGACCGGCGTCAACCAGGGTCAGACATCGCGGGAGCTCCGCGTATGGCCGCAGCAGAAGCTGCTGATGGCCATGTACTTCCGTTGCAGCACGGTGATCCACGCCTGTCCGCCCAGCCCCGACACCTGGCGGATCCGCTTCTTCGACCTGACCGACCCGACGCACCCCACGCTCGTGGCAACCTACGTCCCATCGCGGAAGCCGCACGAGATGTACCTCTGGCTCGACCCGAAGAACCCGGCGCGGGCGCTGCTCTGGCTGTCGACGCCGACGACCTCGGCCGACCCCGCGAGCGCGAACCTGGTCATTACCGACATCAGCGGGGCGCGCGAGGGCGTCTTCACCGAGCTCGCAAAGGGGAACTGGAACCAGTTCTTCCCCGGCGCGTCGAACCCGGCGACCTACGACTTCGACCTCGCGCTCCACTCGATGACCCCGTCGGTCGACGGGACGCGGACCTACCTGGCCTACCTGCGCGGGGGGTTGGGCGTGCTCGACACCAGCAAGGTCGCCAAGAACGAGATCCCAGCCGGGACGGTGGAGTCGCTGAACGACGACCTGCTGACGGCAGTGCCGTTCCCGACGTGGGGGGCCGGTCCGCACTGTGCGGGCCATATGCCCGCCGGCTGTGCGGAGAGCCACTCGGCAGTGCCGCTCCCCGGCCGTCCGTTCGCTGTCACGATCGACGAGGTCTACGGGACGTTCACGGCGTCGTCCTTCGGCTGGCCGTGGGGCTGGATGCGGACCTGGAACGTCGCCCAGCCGCGCCAGCCGCGCCTGCTCGGCGAGTACAAGATCCTTCAAAACACCACGGCATACACGCCTGCGCCTGGCGAGAACGAGTTCACGTCGTACTCGTCGCACAACCCCACGCCGACGCGAAACCTCGTCGTCGACTCCTGGCACTCGGGCGGCCTGCAGGCGATCGACGTGTCCGACCCGGGGCTGCCGATGCAGGCCGGCTGGTTCTCGCCGGCGCCGCTGCCAGCCGTCGCTAACGAGGACCCGGCCCTGTCGCGCGGGCCGAACAAGGTGGTGATGTGGAGCTTCCCGATCGTCAAGGACGGCCTGATCTACGCCGTCGACATCCGCAACGGGCTCTTCGTCCTCCGCTACACGGGGCCCCGCGCAAAGGAGGTCGACGCGATCCGTTTCCTCGAGGGGAACTCCAACCTCGGCGACGCGCTTCGCATCGCAACCAGCGCGGGGTAGGGAGCCGACCCGGCGGGAGGTCGGTGCCGGCCGACTCAGCGGCGGCGGCCCGCGCGCGCCCGCGCCCGAGTCGGCACCAGCGGGGAGCGGAGGCCGGCGTCGTCGAGCACGCCTCGGAGGCGCTCGGCCTCCTGCTGGTCCAGACGGAGCGTCACCCGGGGCAGCCCGCCGGTCCCGTCGGCGCCGGCCTGGAGCACCGGGCGGGGGTCGCCCTCGGCGTACACCGCCGTGTCGAGCGAGTAGGGCCCGTACGTCCGGATCAGCTCGAGGTGGCGAGGCTGGCGCAGGTCGAGGCGGACGGTGTCGTCCGGGCCCGAGCGCCGCCGGTACCACGAGGCCGACGGCGGGTCGGCCGCGACGAGCCGCTCCAGCTCGGCGGCGGCCTCCTGGATCGCCTCGGGCAGCTCGTCGAGGTTGGTCAGCCAGCCGCTGCCGACGACGCCGACCGTGGCGTGCGACAGTGCCGGCCCGAACTGCTCGAGGGCGAGGCTCCAGGCCAGCCGGACCTCCCCCCTGCCCAGGCCGCTCGAGAGCGTCCAGACCGAGCGGCCCGCGGCCGGCGCGCCCCACGGGTCAGGCTGGTGCGCGTCCCGGGCGGGTCGGGCGGCCGGCGCGGCCCAGGGGTCGGGCTGGTGCGCGCCTGGGGCGGGTCCGTCCTCACTGCTCGGATCGTCCTCACCGCTCGGTCGGTCCCAAGGCCCTTCTGGGCGACCGGTGGGCGAGCCGGCCGCGCCGGTCCTCCCGCCCGCCGCGGCGGCCAGAGGGGCGCTCTCCTCCCGGACCAGCATCGCGGCGAGCACGGTGGTGAGCGGCACGGCGGCGATCAGGCCGACCGAACCGCACAGGGTCCGCACCACCTCAACCGCCACCACCTCGGTGGTGACCACCGAGCCGAGCGGCTCGTTCGCGGTGACGAACAGCACCAGGAGCGGGAGGGAGGCCCCCGCATAGGCCAGGAACAGCGTGTTCACGGTGGCGGCGACGTGGTCCCGGCCGACCGAGAGGGCGCCCCGGAGCAGCTCGGCGGTACGGGCGGCGGGGTTGGCCCGGTGCAGCTCGGACACCAGCGACGCCTGGGAGGTGGTGACGTCGTCGAGGACGCCAAGGCCGCCGATGACGATGCCGGCCAGGAGCAGCCCGCGCAGCGAGATCCCGCCCAGCTCGAAGTTGGCGTTGCGGGCCTCGTCGCTGGCAAGCCCGGTGAGCGTGGCCGCCGACACGAACGCGGCGGACAGCAGGGCGGTGAGCCCGAGGGCGAGGGCCGTGCCGACGACCGCGGCGGTCGTCTTCGGGGCCACGCCATGGGAGAGGTAGAGCGACACGATCATGATGGCCAGGGCGCCCACCAGGCCGACGCTGACCGGGCTGTGGCCGGCCAGGATCGACGGCACCACGAAGCCCACGATCACGGCAAAGGACAGCGCAAGGCCGACCAGCGAGCGGATGCCCTGCCAGCGGCCGAACGCGACCACCACGCCCACGAACAGCGCGGCCAGCAGCACCATGGGGCGGCCCCGTTCGACGTCCCGGATGCTGTAGAACGGGGGCTGCCCCGGCTGCTCGAGCACGGCCAGCCTGACCCGCTGGCCGGTGCGGAAGGTGTCGCCGGTCAGGTCGGAGGCGCGGAATCGCACCACCCGGCCGTTGTCGGCCCGCCGCGCCTCGACCTCGGCGCAGGTCGCGTTCTTGAGCGCCTGCTCGTCCTGCTGGCAGGGGACCGTCGTGACCTTGGTCAGGGTGGCGCCCACGACCCTGGTGGGATCCTGATCCCGGTTGGCGACCAGGGAGCGCCCGTCGGGCCAGAGCAGCACGGCGCCGGCGACGACCCCGACCGCCAGGAGCGCGACCAGGGCGAGCAGGATCCGGTGGCCGGCCGGAACCGGTCGCACGGCGCTCAGCCCTCGCCTCTCAGGTACTCGGTGATCGTCCCGGCCATCTCGCGTCCACCCTGAGTCCGGTGCTCGACGGGCGCCAGCCTATCCTCCTGGCCGGATCGGAGCCTCGGCAGACCTCGGTGGGTGCCGACGGTGGGTGCCGCTGCGCTGGGTGCCGCTGCGGGAGGAGCCGCTGCGGGAGGTGCCTGGCGCGGGAGGTGCCTGGCGCGGGAGGTGCCTGGCGCCGGAGGTGCCTGGCTGGCGCCCGGTCCCCAAATAGCGCGGTTTTTCCCTTCGGCCGCGGTCGTGCTAGGGTTCCGCGTCGAGCACCGGGCCTCCTCCTCAACTGGTCTGGGCGCTCGCAGCCCCTTCCTCTGCACCCGTTTTCCCCCAGACGGAGGAGTAGAGAGCTTGTCAGTTCGCCATGTCCTCGCGGGTGGGCTCGTCGTCGCGTGCCTCGTCGGGCTCGCGTCGCCCGTGCGCGCCGACCAGCTCGGTGACGCCAAGGCCCGCCAGCGCGCCCTGCAGCAGGAGCTCGATGCGGCCACTGCCGAGCTGGCCAACATCGACACACAGCGCTACCTGGCCGCCCAGAGCCTCGGCGCGGCCAGGAGCCGGCTCGGCCGGTCCCGCGCGGAGCTCGGCGCCGCCCGCCAGGCGCTCGCCGAGCAGCTCGCCTCGCTCTACAAGTCGGGCGGGGCCAGCCCCCTGTCGAGCCTCCTGGCCAGCGACGTCAACATGCTCGACCGGGTGGAGTTCGAGACCATCATGCTCGAGTCCCGGACCGACGCGCTGGCCAACGCGCGCGCCGCCGCCGACTCCTACGACCGCGCCATCCGCGAGGTCGACACGGCGCTGGCCAGGTCGGTGGCGCTGCAGAAGCGGGCGAAGTCGACCGCGGCGAAGCTCGCCGCCAGCTTCGAGAAGGCCAAGCAGGTCACTGACAAGCTGGCCGGCTTCAACAAGACCGTCCTGCTGGGGGGCAGATTCGTGTCCTGCCCGGTCTCGCCGCCGTACTCGTTCACCGACACCTACGGCTTCCCGAGGTCGGGCGGCCGCCGCCACAAGGGCGTCGACATCATGAACCCGTGGGGCAACAAGGTGCACGCCGTGGTCGACGGTGTGGTCAGCCGGCAGACCAGCAGCGCGCTGGGAGGCATCTCCTTGTATCTCCAGGGCGACGACAACACCGAGTACTACTACGCGCACCTGTCCAGGTATGCGTCGCGCACGGGCCAGCGCGTGAAGGCGGGCGAGCTGATCGCCTACAACGGCGACACCGGGAACGCCCAGTACACCGCTCCCCACGTCCATTTCGAGGTCCACCCGGGCGGCACCGTGATCAACCCGTACCCCTTCGTCAAGAGCGCCTGCGGCTGACCCAGCCCCGCCACACCCGCTGAACGCGACCTGGTGGCGACCCGCCGAGGGTTGCCCGGTCGGCTCCAGGCTCCCATGGCATCCAGGCCGCGGTGACGTCCATCCCGGTGCGGCGTCGACCGGGCAGACTTCTGCGACCGGGCAGACCTCTAGAGAGGAGAGCCCCTGGCCTGGCCGAGACCGG